>JAUIKX010000112.1 GCA_030430515.1 Gammaproteobacteria bacterium
CCACCGACCCGGGCCTCACCCAATGCCTGAGTCGGCCAATCCAGATTGAGTAGCAGTGCATACTTGAACTCCTGATCAGCCAGAAGCTGCCTGCCGATTTCCGCCTCGAAATCCGCCTCATCAAGCCGGCTTGATTCCTGCCGGCGGGACATGAGTGCGAGCAGATACTTCGCCGGCACCAGAAAGCTGATCTGGTTACCCGACGTGGCTACGTTGACACCCACGACGTTGCCCTGATCGTCGACCGACGGCCCACCACTCATTCCTGGATTGAGCGAGCCGCTGAACAGCAGCTTCTGATAGAAGCTGGTTTCCAGAAGCCCATTGAAGGTCCCTGGAATGATGGTCTGCCCGAGGTCGTAGGGATTGCCCAGGGAGAAAACCATTTCTCCCTTCGTCAGCGTTCGCTCTGACATGACAAGGGGCTGCTGATCCCCCGCAAACTCAGACTCAGCACTCAGCAGCGCCAGATCATGAATCACGTCGAAATGTTCGATCTGCGCACCGATACGCTCGCCGCTGTCGAGAAGAAGCTCCGCGCGATACTTCTCCGGCGCGTGCACGGCCTCCGAAATGACGTGGAAATTCGTGGCCACCAGCCCCTCGGCGCCAATGCGGAAGCCGGAACCAATCGCCGACTTCTTGTCGGATGCGGCCTCGATGATGAGCACCTGCACCACATTCGCACGGTGCCGGTCGAAAATGGTTTTAGCATCATCGGCCAGGACACCTCCGGACAGATGAAGAAATAACACGGCAAGGCAAACGGCTCGGAACATCAGCTGTTGTCCGTCCAACTGAACCAACGGCGGAACAGACCGGCGGTGGTGGGGTTGAGCCGGGTGCGGTTGTACTCATTCGACAAGCGCTTCAGAAACTCCGCCCGAGTCGGGTAGCTCAAAATGACCTTCTGCACGCTGCCGAGACCGAGCCCGTGGCTCATCATCACCGAAATCAGCGCAAGCTGCTCACCGGCATCCGGCCCGACAATCGTTGCACCGAGGATGCGGTCGCTGCCCTTCCTGGTATACACCTCGGCAAAACCGTCGGCAGACAACGCTGCCCGCCCGCGATCGAGCTCTTCAAACGCCACCCGGTAAGTGTCGTGCAGGCCGCTGTTGCTGCCCACCGAGGCGACCTCCGGCTGAGTGTAGGTGCAGTGAGGGACGATGAGGCGATCAGCCCGTGCTGACGGAAAGAACAATGCGTTCTGAACCAGCGCCCGTGCCTGTGCGTCAGCATGGTGGGTGAACTGCTGCGGCGTGGCGCAGTCACCAGCCGAAAAGATACGCGGGTTGGCCGTTCTCAGTTTGGCATCCACATCGATGAAGCCCCGCTCATCGACGTCCACGCCCGCCAGCGGCAAGCTGAGCCCATCGGTGTTGGGTTTGCGGCCAAGTGCAACCACTACCTTTTCGACCGGCACGATCTTTCCGCCAGAAACGATACCGCCTGCCTCCACCGCCTCCACCGCCTGCCCGAGGTGCAGCGTAACGCCCTCATCTTGCAGGGCTTGCGCAAGCACGGCGCTGGCCTCTTCGCTTTCCAGCGGCAGCACGCGTGACGCCATCTCAAACAGGTGCACCTCGACGCCAAGCCGTGCGAAGGCCTGGGACAACTCGCAACCGATGGCACCGGCCCCGAGAATGCCGATGGATGCGGGCTTCACCTTCAGGTCGAACACCGTTTCGTTGGTCAGTGGATCGCACTCCCTGAGCCCGGGTATCGGCGGCACCGCCGCTCGAGCCCCCGTGCAGATCGCGAAGCGCCGCGCCTTCAGCGTCTGTCCGTCGACGACAACCGAGTCGCGGCCGGAAAAGCGCGCCTCACCCAGAAAGACATCGACCCCGAGCTCGGAGTAGCGTGCAACAGAATCGTGCGGAGCGATATCGGCGCGAACCTTGCGCAGCCACGCAAACGCTTCGTCAAAATTCGGCTCTACGGCATGCGCGGTGAACTCGAGCAGCGCTTTCGACGGCACGCAGCCGACGTTCAGACAGTCACCACCCATTCTGTGTTTCTCGATCAGCGCAACCTTCGCGCCTAGCCCCGCAGCACCGATCGCACTGATCAACCCCGCTGATCCGCCACCGATCACGACGAGGTGATAGAACGGTCTGGCCTGTGGATTGACATGGTCCTGCGGCGCGACCTCGGCCAGCCAGGCCTGGTCGTACACATCTCCTGGGTAGTTCAAGCCGCCTCCAATTGTGCGTTGAGTGCCCGGGTGGCGATACGTGTGATCACCACGGTGAGTATTGCGGTGGCGAGCAGACCACCATAAAAAAGCAACTGCGTGTATTCGCTTTCCGGCAGGTTGCCTGCTGCCAGGTCGGTGAGATTCTGACCCACCGAGCCGAGATACACGTAAAGCACTGTGCCGGGCATCATGCCGATCCACGAGGCCAGCACAAACTGCCAGAACGACACGCGGGTCACTCCCAGCGCGTAGTTCAGCAGATTGAAAGGAAAAATCGGTGAAAGTCGGGTCAGGCCAACAATCAGCCAGCCCCGCTCACCCACGGCCCGATCGAGCGCGCTGAACCTCGGCATGCTGTCGAGTTTGCTCTCCACCCAGTCGCGAACGAAGAAGCGGCCCACGAGAAACGCGCACGCGGCGCCGATGGTGCTGGCGGCGCTGACCACCGCAAAGCCTACGGGCAGACCGAACAGAAAACCGGCACCCAGCGTGAGAATGGATCCCGGCAGCATGAAAACCGTGGCCACCACGTAGACCAGAATGAACACCAGCCACGAGATGCCGGAATTGGCCTGCACCCAATCGAGGAAGCTCTGCAGCCATGCCACAACCGGCAGAAAAATCACCGCGAGTGCGATGACCGCCACCAGCACACCGAATATCCAAAGCCTCTGCATGGAGTTATTGACCAGATTTCTGAGCGAGAGTTTCAAGTTACACTACCCCTGTTAACAGGGAAACCGGAGCCCGCATGGCTAAAGAGTTCGACATCCTGATATTTGGCGCCACCGGCTTTACCGGGCGGCTTGTCACCCGCTACATGCAGGAACAGTACGGCGCGAGCAACGTTCGCTGGGCCATCGCCGGGCGCAACGAAAGTAAGCTCAACGCACTGAAAACTGAGCTTTCCCTCGGCGACGACATCTCCTGCCTGATTGCCGACTCCAGCGACCCCGAAGCACTGCGAAAAGCCATCAGTAAAGCCCGCGTCGTGCTCACGACCGTCGGGCCTTACGCCCGATACGGCAGCGAGGTGGTCGCCGCCTGCGCTGCACTTGGCGTGCACTATTGCGACCTCACCGGGGAAGTGCACTGGATGCGCAAGATGATCGACAGCCACGAGGAGACCGCAAGGCAATCGGGCGCCTGCATCGTGCACACCTGCGGGTTTGACAGCATTCCGTCAGATCTTGGCACCTACTTCGTGCAGAAACTCATGCGCGAAACCCACGGTGTGCCGGCCAAGCACGTGAAGTATCGGGCATCTGAATTCAAAGGTGGCTTCAGCGGCGGCACCCTCGACAGCATGATGGCCATGATGGAACAGGCCGCACGCGATCCCAGCATCATGATGACTATCGCCGATCCCTACGGCCTCAATCCGAAAGGCTCACCACGCGGCCTGGATGGGCCGGACCGATTAACCCCTGAGTACGACAACGACTTCCGTTCCTGGATCGCACCGTTCGTCATGGCAAGCATCAATACCCGCGTCGTCAGGCGGAGCAACGCGCTGATGGGCTTTCCCTACGGCCGCGACTTCCGCTACGACGAGGCGACGCTGATGCGCGACGGACCGCTCGGTTTTCTCGGCGCTGCGGCAACTGGCCTCGGCATGCGCGGCATGAACGGCTTATCGTCGCAGGCCACCCTGCGCGGCCTGATGCAGCGGTTCCTGCCAAAACCCGGCGAAGGGCCGAGCGAGGAAACCATCGAAACAGGCCACTACACCATCGAACTGATCGGCAAGCACCCCAGCGATTCGGACAAACACATCCGCGCGAGGGTGAGAGGCGACAAGGACCCCGGCTACGGCTCGACGTCGAAGATGCTGTCAGAGTGCGCGGTGGCGCTCGCTCAGGGAGAAGCCGTGGTCGAGGGTGGTTTCTGGACGCCGGCGTCGGCGCTAGGAGATGCCCTGCTGAACCGCCTGCCTGAAAACGCCGGGGTCACCTTCGAGCAGGATTGAGAACGGCCTGGTCTACCGGTTATTTCGAAATCGTATAGGGCAAGACAATTAAGTTACCAGCATCGCTCTCGCACGGTAAAAAACGCTGAGCTACCCTATGTGCGCCACTTACGGCAGGGGGTCACTCGCAATGTCATTTTGCAAATCGACGGCTTTCGCGCTTGCCTGCGCAACAGCCATACCATTCACCACTTCAGTCGCAGCCGAGAAAGGCATCGAAGAAGTTGTCGTGACCGCCCAGCGGCGCGCGGAAAATCTGCAGAGCGTGCCCATCGCGGTGAGCGCGTTCTCGGAAGAAGCCCTGCGAACCCAGGGTATCGACTCATTAACAGAAGTCGCCACGCGAACGCCAGGGTTCAGTATGGGCACGTTCAACGTCGCGCAACCGCAGCTGTTCATTCGCGGCATCGGCTCCAACGACGATGGCGCCGGCGCCGACTCATCGGTGGTCGTCTTCATCGACGAGGTCTACGTCGGACGCAATTCCGGCACGGCCATGGATCTTTTCGATCTGGAGAGAGTCGAAGTGCTTCGTGGTCCTCAAGGTACGCTGTACGGTAAGAACGTCGTTGGCGGCGCCATCAACCTGGTGACCCGCAAGCCGGACGAAGAGTTCCGCGCCAAACTGGAAGGCACCTTCGGCAACTTCGATCTGGCCAACTTCCGCGGCTTCGCCAGCGGCCCGCTGGCTGAGAACGTGTTCGGCAAGATCGCCTTCTCATCGAAAAAACGCGAGGGCTACCTCGACTCCGAAATCGGCCGGTTTCCGCAGTTTTTCGGCAGCATTCCGCCAGAGCAGCTCGGTCAGTTCGAGCAGCTCGATGAGGACACGGAAAGCATCAGAGCGCACCTGCGCTTCACGCCCACGGACCGCCTGGAGATCAACCTCACTGCAGACCGTTCGGAACTTCGACAGTCCGGCCCGGCGCGCTACACGGTTGGCGGCCCGAACGGCCGCATTCTCGCAGGGCTGATCGAAGACGACATCTACACCAACCTTGCCACAGATCCCGGTATTTCCGACCGGGAAATCAACGGCTACATGGGCCGGGTGGACTACGATTTCGACTTCGCAACATTCACCTCAATCACGGCCTACCGTGAAGCCGACGCGATCGTCGATGTGGGCGATGTCAGCGATGAGGCCATTGCCTTGCTTGCCAGCTCACCCAACGCGCAGTTCGGCGATGCGCTGATCAACGGCGCCAACAACACGTTCCGCGACGAGAGCGAGCAGCTGTCTCAGGAGTTCCGCCTGACCTCTGCCGGCGAAGGGCCGGTGGATTGGGTGCTGGGCGCTTACTTCCTGAAGGAAGAAGTGTTCCGCGTAGAGTCCTTCGATCTCGGCTTCAACCTGGCGCTCGGCGACGGCACGGCCCTGCCCCTGCTGGCCCCAACCACGGGCAGTTCTTATATGGACAACGAAACCGAGGGCTACGCGTTCTTCGGCCAGGCGTCCTGGCAGATCAACGATCAGTGGCGTATCACCGCGGGTGGCCGTTACACTGACGAAGAGAAAACCGCGAAGACACGTTCGGTTGCCGGTGGCTTTCTGGTGCTCGAGAGCTTCGATGTTCAGGCTGATGACAGCTGGGCGGAATTCACCCCGAAGGTCTCCGTCGACTTTCAGCTCAACGACGATGTGTTCTTCTACGGCACCGTGTCCAAGGGCTACAAGTCCGGCGGCTTCCAGGGCTCTCCACCCGTTGAGCGCACGGCCACCACACCGTATGACAAGGAGATCGCCTGGCTGTACGAAGTGGGCGCAAAAACCGAGTGGTTCGACAACCGGTTGCGCCTGAACTTGTCGCTGTTCCAGACGGACTACGAAGACCTGCAGGTGTTTCAGCTGCTGGTGCCGGCAGATGCACCGGATGGCACGCCAGGTGTGCTGACCGCCCAGAATGCGGCTGATGCGGAGATCAAGGGAGCGGAGTTCGAGTTCATCGTCATGCCGCTACCCAACCTGACTTTGCGCGGCTCGTACACTTACCTCGACACGGAGTACGCCAAGTTCACCGCACCCGCGGGTTTCCGCACCCCAGGTGGCGTGGACCCGACCCTGCGCGAAGGCAACCGGCTGCGTAACGCGCCGGAGCATGCATTCAACATTCTCGCCGTGTACGACATTCTGTTCGAAAACGGCGCTTCACTGGCACTGCAGGCCGACTACCGCAAGAAAACCCGGGTGTTTCAGGACCCGGACAACGAGCGCGTCGCCTCCATCCCCGGTTACGACGTTCTGGACGCCCGCATTGCCTACACCACGGCAAACGGTCAGTGGGAAGTTGCCGGCTGGATGAAGAATGCGCTGGATGAGGAGTACTTCCTGCACAACTTCCCTGTCTCGGGCTCCGGCGCTGCAACGCCCGCACCGCCGAGAATGATGGGTATCACGTTTACCTGGATGACGCCCTGACCGGCATTGATAACACGCCCGGGGCCTGATGGCTCCGGGCGATGCTCTCACCCCCACAAACGGTGCGAGAGCACCCCGACTTCCCGCTCGATGACTTCCATGGCATCGAGGATCAGATCCTCACGGAAACGCTGGCCGACGAGTTGAACACCGCAGGGGCGTTCGTCAACCAGGCCAATGGGCACATTGCCGGCCGGCAGGCCCATGTAGTTCATGGAGAAGCTGTAGATCGCTGAATCGAAAACGTCCTTCGCGCCATCGTACGTCTCGTCGTAGTCAACGTCGTACATCGGCCGCATCAGAAAGGGCGTCAGCACCAACGGATACTCCGCAAGAAACTCGCTCCACGGCCGGACGATGGCCGTACGGTTCGCAACACCCGACATGTAGCCGGCGTAGTCGACCATATCGCTCATCTCGTAGTAGTAATCGAAGATGTTCTGGATGGTCTGGCTGCCGTGCTCGCGCGCGAGCGGATCGAGCGATTCCTTGATCTCCAGGATGGCAACGCTGAACCAGGCACGGGCGGCGTCGAGCACTGTCGGAACGGTCACCTCCTCAACCTGATAACCCGCATCGCTCAAGTAGCCCGCCGCGCGATCGATACCTGCCGCGATGTCCGGGTGCAGCGGATAGCCGTGGCTTTCCCTCGTTACGGCAACCTTGAGCGGAGCAGAAAGCCTCGGCCCGTCGAATGGCGCGGGCACCCACCAGGGATCTCTGGCGTCACCCCGCGACATGATCCGGGTCGCCAGCCGTACGTCCCTGACCTCGCGGCAGATGGCCCCCTGCACGCTCATGAGCTGAGACAGAAGACCACGCTCTGCGGTGGCAGACGGGTTGAACGCAGGCACCCGCCCCAGGCCGGGCTTCACTGTGGCGCAGCCGCATGCGGATGCGGGAAAACGCAGCGAACCGGCAATGTCGTTGCCGTGATGGATGGGGCCCATACCTGCCGCGCAGGCGGAGCCCGCGCCGCCGGACGAGCCTCCCGGAGACACACGCGACCCCCAGGGGCTCTTGGTGATGCCGTGCAGCGGATTGTCAGTCGTACCCCGCATGGAAAACTCGGGCGTATTGGTTTTGCCGATGATGATGGCACCCGCGTCCAGCAGATTCTGCACCACGGGAGAGTTGCCTGGAGAGACGTTCTCCGCAAGCGCGAGCACCCCATTGGTATTCGGGGTGCCGGCCAGATCGACGTTGACCTTGATCGTCACGGGTATGCCGTGGAGCGGCGGCACCGGCTCACCTCTTGCCAGTACGCGATCCGCCTCGTCGGCCTGCCGAAGCGCCTCATCGCCATAGTCGTAGACGACCGCATTGAGCGCCTCGTTCTCCCCGCGCATGCGCTCGACCACCGAGCTGACCACTTCGCGGCTTGAAAACTCCCGTGACGCCAGGCCTTCAGAAAGATCCGCGGCACTCATCTGCCAGAGCTGCATGAGCTACCTCCCCTGCTTCAATCGAACTGTTTACGGCCGCTGGCCATGAGCAGGAAGCAGATCAGGCCGAACAATGTCACACCTGCAGCAACCTGGAAGACCAATGCCCAGGAGCCGGTCTGCGCGAGGATCATGCCGCTCACGTAAACACCGATGATGCCGGGAATGGTACCGGCAGTATTCGTGAGCCCCATGAGAATGCCCGCATGCCTTGGTGCGATGTCCATATGGTTGCTGGCAAATCCGCCGGTGACAAACGCCCCGACCGCATTACCCACGGTCATGACGGCGATCGCGAGCCAGGCACTGTCCACCTCACCGACGATCATGAGCGCCGTGATGATGCCGCCGAAGCCGATGCTCTGCATGAGCTTGCGCACCTTCGTCACGTCCATCCCCCGGCGGATGAGCCCATCTGCGACATTGCCGGCCAGATTGAGAAAAAAGAAGGAGGCCACATGCGGCACCATGGCGTATAGACCCACGGATTTGTAATCGACGCCAAGCCCCTGACTGACGAACGTCGGCAGCCAGGACAGCAGCACGTACAGCGACCAGTTGTTGCAGAAATGCGCGATGATGATCGCCCAGACCGCACGGCTTCGCAGCAGCTCGCGCAGCGGCGGTGCGGGCGTCGTATCTTCAGGGTCGTCGTCCGCTTCGATCATCGCCAGCTCTTCAGCCGATATACCTTGCTGCAGTCGCGGCGATCGGGCGATGGCTTTCTGCCAGACGGCAAACCAGATCACGCCCAGCGCACCAAACAGGTAGAAAGCCCACGGCCAGCCCCAGGCATCGACGATCAGCGGCGTGACCAGCAGCGCAAACACCGTGCCGAGCGGAATGCCGCTATTGGCGAAGCCCACAGATCGCGAACGTTCCACAATCGGCACCCACCGTGAGTACAGGCTGTAGATCGACGGGAAGGTAACGGCCTCACCCATACCCATACCGATGCGGGCCAGAATGAGAATGACGAACCCAAGCGCTGCCGCAGGCGGGGTGACGATGGTGAATAGCGACCAGAGGAGAACCCCCGCGCCCAGTATGACCTTGCCGCCGTAGCGGTCAGCCAGACGACCGCCTACGACCTGCAGCAGCAGATAACCGATGAAGAAGGACGACAACACCCGCCCCTGCATTTCCGGATCCCAGGAAAACGTCTCCGCCATGGGGATGATAGCGACGGAGATGTTGACCCTGTCGATGTAGCAGATGAAGACCGCCAGAAACGCCATGAAAACCACTTTATGGCGCTCACCGAATTGCTTTGCGGCCACGTCAGACGCCTCCGCCTGGGTTCGCCGCCACCCCTTCGAAACGCGCATGATCCCTGGAGCCTCGATAGCACTCGACGATGGGCGCAAGATCTTCGGGCGACGCACCGTGCAGTATCACCCCATCACAACCCAGGTCGAACTGGTGCTGGATGGCATCGACGCATTGTTCGGGCGTTCCCGTCGCTGCCGCTTCGAGCCAGTGCTCGGGAATCAGCGTCGCGATGTGCTCGAGCTGCTCGGTGGTGCCATTCTGATCGATGGCACCCGGAAAGTTGGCGACCATTTCATCAGCCCTGAACCGGGCCAGCACGTCGGGGTCCCAATCGTTGGTGCGCACCATGAGATCGCCATAAGCCTGGAGATAGGTCGCCATTCGACCGACGGTTTTCTTGAGGCGTACCGGTTCCGGAAGGTGATCGCCGATGGTGGCAAAACAGGACCAGACACGCACCTGATCCGGGTCGCGGCCAGCCTGCTCGGCCGCCTGCTTGACGGTCTGCACACAGCGGGTGGTGGTCTCGTCCGTGAAGAACGTATGCAGCACGACCGCATCACAGGCGCGCCCACCGAAAGCCAGAGAGTTCGGGCCGAAGGCGGTGAAGGTGATCGGTATGTGCTCGTCGAATGCAGGGTCCAGGCGGAGCGCCGGATATCGTCCCGCAGGGCCATCGTGTCCTACCACCGTCTCGCCGCGCCACAGCCGTCGCATGAGGCCGACGAAATCCTCCATCTGCGCCGTGGTGATGTGTGGCAGCCCGAGCGCATCGAAAACCTGCGGCAATTGCTGAATGCCATTCCAAGCTTCTAGACTGAGGTTCATTTCCTTGGTGTTGTCGTTCAGATTAGAATACCAATTCGCATCCAAATAGGTCTGTCGTAACAGCGCAATGCAACCCATTTGCGAACTCGGATAATTCTGGTTCGATGTTCCTTTTGAGAACGAATAATTGGCAGC
>JAUIKX010000113.1 GCA_030430515.1 Gammaproteobacteria bacterium
ATCAAGACCATCGGTCTGTTCAACACCAAGGCCGAGAACGTCATCAAGACCTGCGGCATTCTCGTGGACCAGCACGGCGGAGAGGTGCCTGAGGACCGGGCAGCACTGGAAGCGCTACCGGGCGTCGGGCGCAAAACAGCAAATGTGATTCTCAACACCGCCTTCGGCCACCCGACGATCGCCGTCGATACGCATATTTTCCGCGTTTCGAACCGCACAAAGATTGCTATGGGCAAAACGGTCAAGCATGTGGAAGACAAGCTGCTGAAGGTGGTGCCCGCCGAATACAAGGTGGATGCCCATCACTGGCTCATCCTGCACGGTCGTTACACCTGCCTCGCGCGCAAGCCCCGTTGCGGCGCCTGCATCATCGAAGATCTGTGCGAGTACAAAGACAAGGTCGAAGAATAGAAAGGGCGTAGATCTGCGGTATGCTCCCAGCTCTCATGCGCATCACGCTCATTCTCGTTGGTGGACTTGCTACCCTGGCGCTGGCGCTTCTCGTCGCCGCGCAGATCTGGCGGCTGCCCGGTGAATACCCGACGCCAAGCGGCGAGCTACGGAACTCGAGCCACTACATCGATATGCCGGACGGCGCCCGCATTGCCATCGACATCTGGCTGCCGGCAAACACCCAGACAAACGCCCAGTTTCCGGTCGTTCTCGAAGCAACGCGCTACTGGCGCGCCACAGGACTTACCGCCATCGGCCGTGTCGCCGCATTGTTCGGCATGGCACTGCCTGGCATCGAACCTGGACCGCACGAAGCGTTCTTCAACAGTAAGGCCTATGCGTTCGCGCGGCTGGATCTGCGCGGCAGCGGGGCTTCGTCAGGCCGTAGAGAAAGTGAATATTCAAGGCATGAGGTCAGCGACATGAAGTACGTGCTCGACTGGCTGATCACCCAGCCCTGGTCGTCAGGTGAAGTCTTCACCTACGGCATCTCCTACTCGGGCACGCTGGCCGAGCTGACCGCCACTACGGGGCATAAAGCGCTGAAAGGCGTTGCGGCGCTTTACTCCGATTTTGATGCGCAGCTGCAGCTGGTGCGGCCAGGCGGGCTGCTGCAACACGCATTTCTCTCGCGCTGGAGCGACATGGTCGCCGCTATGGACCGCAATGATCTCTGCGGGGTGATCAGCGCAAGCGAGAACCGGCCGGTGCCTTTCATGGAATGCGCCCGCTACAAGCTGTTCATTAGCGGCGTAAAGCCGGTACCGGGAGAATGGTCGGCACTACGTGAGGCAGTTGCTTCCCACCGAAGTCCGGACGTCGAGAAGATGGTGCGGCAGCTGGAGTTTCAGGACAGCGCCTGGGCCGACGGAACGACCGCTGCTGAATCGCAGGTCTACGGCAGACGGCAGGAGATCGAAGCCGCCAACGTGCCGCTCTACATCGTCGCGGGCTGGTTCGACGCCGCTACCGCCAACGGAGCGCTGGCCCGGTTCAACACCCACAGAAATCCGCAGGAAACATGGATCGTGCCCCTCAGCCACGGTGGCACGTTCGATACCGACCCGTTCAATCCCCCCGACACACAACCCACCTGGTCGCAGACCGAGCAGCTCACGAGAGTACATGATTTCTTCCAACGTCAGCTGAAAGGCGCAGGGACAGAAACCCGGGTTCTGCGCTACGCGGTGCTCGGCACCGGCTCCTTCGAGATGACCAGAAGCTGGCCACCAACGCACATGAAAGAAACTTTTTTCCATTTCGCCGATGGCCACTCGCTCACTCGGGAGGCCCCAGTGAGGACCGCCTACGACGATCACCAGGTGGACTTCGACAACGGCACCACCGTGCGCAATCGATGGGTTACCCAGCTAGAGGGGTCGGATGTCGACTACAGCGAAAACGCGGCAAGCGGACTGATCTACACCAGCGCACCGTTCAGCGAAGACATGGTGCTCACCGGCAGCCCGATCATCGACCTGTGGATGACCTCCACCCGCGACGACGGCGCCCTGCACGCCTACCTGGAATCAGTTTCGCCGGATGGCAAAGCGACCTATCTCACCGAAGGAAACCTGAGGCTCCTGCATCGCAGAATCAGCCGCACCCCGGCCTATCCGGTTTTCGGTCCAGCACACTCATTTCTGGAACGGGACGCGATACCGATGCCGACCGGTCGCATAGAAAGAATCACGACCACTCTATACGCAACATCTGCCCTGATACGGAAGGGTCACCGTCTGCGCATTCGCATTGCAGGCGCCGATCAGACGTCCTTCGAGCGCGTACCGGTGCAAGGGGACGCCCCTCGCTGGCATGTCTACAGGGGCCCCACCAAACCCTCTTCTATCAGCGTGCCAATGGCACCATGGAACAAGGGTCCCAGCGACCTCAGGCTTTCCGGCGACGACGGAACCAGCCGCTGATACCGCGCGGCTCCTGAGGCGCCACCGGCGCGGGCCGCATGGCCGTGATTGGACTCGGTTCAGCAGCTGCGGATTCCTGTTTCTGCTGGCCAGCGCGCAATTCTCGAAGCTTTTTCTCGATGATCAGGTCTTCTTTGCGCTTCTGCTTCAACGCCGCCTCGATATCGATACCGCATCGGGTGCAGTGATCGGCGATGAGCTGGAGGTTGCTGCAACGGGGGCATTCCACGTGGGCTGCCGTAAGATCCCGGAGGGTCTTGTCGATGCCTTTCTCGTCGAGCTTGTAGCGAGCAGGGTTCGGGGAGTCAGCCTTTGGTGCGTTGTTCTTACTTCGGCAGATCGCACCGAGATCACCGAGCCGAGAAACGAGGCTTTCCGCCTCCCGCTCGCTCAGCGCACTGCCGATGACCACCGTGCGGCCGCTGAAAAGCTGCCGCACTTTCTGTTCGGAAATACCGAGCTCCCTGGCCAGGTTGCTGCGAACCTGATCAGGATTAGCGCCCTGCACGACATCACCGCTGAACAGAACCTGATAAGTACTCATGACTATACGACTCGACCTCTCTCTGATTGACGGAGCAGGGTCGTATTGCCTTAGTCCTTTCAGGCGCTAGAGGAGCTTCCTGCCCTTCTTGGCCCCAATCCGCAGACGCAACGCATTCAAACGGATGAATCCTGTGGCGTCCCCCTGATCATACGCGCCCTGATCGTCTTCAAATGTGACCACGTCCTCATCGTAGAGGCTGTCGGATTCGCTTCGGCGGCCCACAACCGAGACCTGCCCTTTGAAGAGCTTCAGCCGCACTTCGCCGTTGACGTAGCGCTGGGACTCGTCGATGAGCGCCTGCAGCGCCAGGCGTTCCGGAGACCACCAGTAGCCGTTGTAGACAATTTCGGCGTAACGAGGCATCAGAGAATCTTTCAGATGAGCCAGCTCACGATCCAGCGTGACCGACTCCATGGCACGGTGGGCCTTCAGCAACACGGTGCCCCCGGGGGTTTCATAGCAGCCCCTGGACTTCATGCCGACATAGCGGTTCTCCACCAGGTCGCTGCGGCCAATGCCATGCGCGCCGGCTATTTCGTTCAGGCGCTTCAGCATTCTGCCCGGAGTCAGAGGCTCACCATCGAGCGCGACGGCGTCGCCATTCTCGAATCGCAGCACAATTTCCTGGGCCTGATCCGGCGCAGATTCGGGAGATACCGACCAGCGCCACATGTCCTCTCCCGGCGCATGCCAGGGATCTTCGAGGCCGCCCCCCTCGTAAGAGATGTGCAGAAGGTTTGCATCCATGGAGTAAGGCGATTTGCCGCCCGAACTGAAATCCACAGGAATCTGGTGCTTCTCGGCGAAGTCCATCATGTCTTCCCGCGATTTGAAGTCCCAGTCACGCCAGGGTGCGATGACCTTGATGTTCGGGTTGAGCGCGTAGGCACCGAGCTCGAAGCGAACCTGGTCGTTCCCCTTGCCCGTTGCGCCGTGTGCGATGGCATCTGCACCGGTCTGTTCGGCAATCTCGACAAGGCGCTTGGAGATCAGCGGCCTGGCTATGCTCGTTCCGAGAAGGTACTCGCCTTCGTAAAGCGTATTGGCGCGGAACATGGGAAAAACGAAGTCGGCGACGAATTCCTCGGTGAGGTCTTCGATGAAGATATCGGACACACCCATGGCTTCGGCTTTGGCGCGCGCTGGTTCCACCTCTTCGCCCTGGCCGATGTCAGCGGTGAACGTCACCACTTCGGCGCTGTAGGTTTCCTGAAGCCACTTCAGAATGACGGAGGTGTCTAGGCCCCCAGAGTAAGCCAGTACGATCTTCACAGTGTCGACCCTTGCCCGGAAAGGGCCGCAATCTTAGAGAAGTGCGCGGGAAATTACACGCCCGCCAGTGCATCCTCGGCACGTTTCTCCAGGCGGACGGTCGCCCGGCGATTGGCCGCTCTGGCTGCTTCGTCCGTGCCTTCCTTCACCGGATAGCGTGACGCGTGGTAGCGAACGACGATCTGCTCTTCAGGCACACCGCACTGCGCGAGCCAGCCCGCCACCGCCTTTGCACGCTGCTCCGAGACGCGCATGTTGTCGCGTTCACTACCCGTGGCATCGGTATGCCCGTCCACGTAAACCCGCACCACGTCGGCATCTGCGCGGACATATTCGGCAACCTCAGCCAGTTTTCGCTGCTGAAACTCATCGAGACCCACCTGTCCGGGCCTGAATGCCACGCGCGTTCGGGCCACGTCTTCGTAGTTGGCAGGCATCAGCCACTGGTAGCACTCCGCAAAGCGTGCATAGGCTGCCTGAAACCGGACCGGCGACAGCACCAGCCTCACAGGATCGCCGGCAAACCAGGCGGCCTGTTCGAGCAGCACCGATCGCCCTGCGAACAGATCCATCATCATCGTCGTAGCCAGCGGATCCCACGCGCTGATGGCACCGCCGAGAACGTGATGCAGTTCACCCCGCGACCATCGTTCCGGGTGCTCAGGGTGCCACTCAGGTGTCTCGGCGACGGCGTCCACCGCTCCGGGAGCAAAGAGATCCCGCCTGGGCAGGACCTCGACATGCAGCTTGCGACCAGGCTCGCCAACGAAGCGAACCTCGCCGTAGCGGCCCAACGTCCGCTCGAGATGACAGGCGCCTTCCGCCTCGCGGAAACGCCACTGCTCATCAATATCGACATCGAACGCCACCCCGTGCGCCCACATGCACCAAGCCGCAGCTACTATTCCGACAATGCTTCGCAACATCTCCACTTCAGACCGCTATTCATCCGTAGAGGTTGACGGCCGATTCACACATCTCTTGAGCGGCCATGTTATTGTGATGAGATGGAGTTCTCGCAACGCTTCCGCGGCTTTCTACCCGTAGTCATCGACCTGGAGACCGGCGGTTTCAATGCCAGCACCAACCCGGTGCTGGAAGTTGCGTGCGTGCTGCTCGACTGGCGTCACGAACGGCTGGTCATGGCTGGGGAGCACAGCTGGAGCGTGCGCCCTTTCGACGGCGCCGTTGTAGATCCGGCCTCTCTCAAGGTCACGGGTATCGATCTCAGCGACCCCGCCCGAAAGTGCGTCAGCGACCGAGAAGCCATCACCAACTTTTTCCGCGTAGTGCGCGATGAGCTGAAGCGCACCGGGTGCCATCGCGCGGTGATGGTCGCGCATAACGCCTCGTTCGACCGGGATTTTCTGAACGCTGCGTCGGAAAGGGCCAACGTCAAACGCAACCCGTTTCACCCGTTCACCACCATCGATACCGCGTCGCTGTCCGCCGTGAGTTACGGGCACACCGTGCTACGCGAAGCGTGCGCCAGAGCTGGCATCGCCTTCGATGCCGAACAGGCTCACAACGCGCTTTACGATGCCCGTCAGACGGCAGCGCTCTTCTGCAAGATCGTCAACGAAACACCGATACGCTTCAGCGTAGAAGACGAGGAATACTAGGAATCATTCCCCGTCAGCGCTCTGCGCCGCTTCGTTGATCAACGCCTCGAGCTCACCGGCCTCATGCATTTCGGTGATGATGTCGCAACCGCCCACCAGCTCGCCGCTGATGTAAAGCTGCGGAAACGTCGGCCAGTTGGCGTATTGCGGCAGGGTGGCACGTATTTCCGGGTTGCTGAGCACATCTACGTAGGCGAATCGCTGCCCGTAGGAGATGAGCACCTGCACCGTCTGCGCGGAAAATCCGCATTGCGGCGCCTGCGGTGAACCCTTCATGTAAAGAAGGATGGGATTGCTTTCCACCTGTTCCCTGATGGTGTCGAGCATTGCTGTGTCGCTCATTGCGCACCTTTGATCTCTGCCTGAATGTGCCGCATTCTAACCCACTTTCCAGGCTACTTCGCAGCAGGCAGAACAGTGAACGTCGATTTTGATACGCCAGTAGATCGCAGCGGCACATCCAGCGCAAAATGGATCCGTTATCCGGAGAAGGTTCTGCCTTTCTGGGTGGCAGACATGGATTTCCGATCGCCCGATTTCATTCTGGATGCAATCCGCAGCAGGGTGGATCACGGCATTCTCGGCTACACCCGGCCGCCCGCGAGCCTGGTGGACGCATTCCAGAACTGGCTGCAACGCAACTACGGCTGGGACGTCGATGAGTCATGGCTGGTCTGGATACCCGGCGTCGTTCCCGGCATCAACCTCGCGGCCAACGCCGCGCTTTCACAGAACGGCACGGTGCTCATCCCCACCCCCGTCTACTACCCCTTTCTCGATGTGCCTGCCAACTCCGGCGGCCAGAGGCTGGACAGCCCGCTGATTCGCGATGGCGATCGATGGGTGATGGACTACGACGACCTGGAAAACAAGGCAGCAGACGCCGACGTTCTGCTTCTGGCCAACCCGCAGAACCCCACCGGACGCGCCTACACGCAGCAGGAGCTGCAGCAGCTCACAGACATCTGCGCGCGTCACGATGTCGTGCTGGTATCCGACGAGATACACAGCGCCATCATTCTGGAACCCGACTGCACCCACTGCGTCACAGCGCCGCTCAACGAGCAGACGAAAACCATCAGCCTGTTTGCGCCAACGAAGACCTACAATATTCCGGGGCTCTCGTGCGCCGTCGCGGTCATTCCGGATCGGCAGCTGCGCAGACGCTTCAACGCGGCCCGTCGCGGATTGGTCGGCAGCCCGGGACCTCTGGATTTCACCGCGTCCGAAGCTGCATTCAACGATCAGACAGACTGGCTGCCGCAACTGCTCGACTATCTGCGCGGCAACCGCGACCGCTTGGCCGAAGTCGTGGGTGATCGCATGACGCGCGTCGAAGCCACTTATCTGGGTTGGATCGACGTGAGCGACCTCGAAGTCGCCGATATCGAAAGCCACTTCCTGCAGCACGGGCTGGGGCTCTCCATCGGCAGCCAGTTCGCAGGTGAAGGCTTCGTGCGGTTCAACTTCGCCTGCCCGAGACCGGTGCTTGAGGAAGGCCTCAAGCGGCTGGGCGCAGCGCTTTCAGCAGGCTGATCAGCAAATCGCCGCGATTGCTTTCGACATGCTTCTTCGGTAGCATCCTTCCCCTTTTTCCAGGCAGCCCCGTGCTGCCTGTTTTGGTTTCGGGACAACGTCTTTGATTTCCGGAGAAGGACATGAGCGGCGCGACCATCCAAAATGATCACATCATGCAGACGTACGGCAGGATCCCGGTCGCCTTCGAGCGCGGCTCCGGCGCCTACCTGGAAGACACCAACGGCAAACGTTATCTGGACGCCCTGACCGGTCTCGCCGTCGTCGGGCTGGGCCACGCCCACCCTCGTGTCACCCAGGCCATTACCGACCAGGCTGCGAAGCTTCTGCATACATCGAATCTGTACGAAGTACCCAGACAGGCGGAGCTGGCCAACAAGCTCTGTGCGATATCCGGTATGGACCGGGTTTTCTTCGGCAACTCAGGTGCGGAAGCCAACGAAGCGGCTCTGAAGATCGCCCGCCTGCACGGCAATAATAAGGGCATCAAAACACCCACCGTCATCGTCACGAGCGAAAGCTTCCACGGCCGCACCATGGCGACGCTCACTGCCACCGGTAACCGCAAAGTGCAGGCCGGATTCGAGCCGCTGCTCAAGGGCTTCGTCCGCGTACCCTACAACGACGTCGAGGCGATCGCACAGATCGCTGAGAACAACCCGGATGTCGTCGCGGTGCTTGTTGAACCCGTTCAGGGGGAAGGCGGCATCAAGATCCCGTCCGACGATTACCTGGCGAAGCTCAGGGGCATCTGCGACGACAAAGGCTGGCTGCTGATGCTCGACGAGGTGCAGACGGGCAACGGTCGCACGGGGACCTATTTCGCCTACCAGCAGTCGGGCGTCATGCCTGATGTGGTCACCACCGCAAAGGGTCTCGGCAATGGCGTGCCGATCGGCGCATGCCTCGCACGGGGCGACGCCGCCGAACTCATGAAGCCGGGCAGCCACGGCAGTACTTACGGCGGCAATCCCTTCGTCTGCGCGGCGGCCTGCGCGGTGGTCGATACGATCGTCGAGGAAAAGCTCTGCGAAAGAGCCGCGAAGCTCGGCGAACAGATGCTCGCCCGCTTCAAAACAGCCCTAAAAGGCAACAACAACGTTGCCGACATCCGCGGCAAGGGCCTGATGCTTGCCATCGAACTGACAGACGATTGCACCGATCTGGTCGGCAAGGCCATCGACGCCGGGCTGCTGATCAACGTCACCCAAGGCAACATCATACGCCTGCTGCCACCGCTGACGATGACAGACACGGAAGCAGATGCCGTTGTCGATGGCGTCGTAGACCTGATCAACGGTAAGTAACATGAAAAAGCGCGACTTCATCTCCCTGCTGGATTTCTCCCCTGAGGAGCTGAGCCACCTCATCGAACGGGCTCAGCACCTGAAGGTCCTGCACCAATCTGGCAAATCGCATCAAACGCTTCACGGCAAGACCGCCATCATGCTCATGGAGCTTTCGAGCACACGCACCCGGGTGGCATTCGAAGCAGGGCTGCACCACCTTGGCGGCCACATCATCAACCTGTTCAACAGCAGTTCTCAGATCGGTCGCGGCGAACCGATCGAAGATACAGCCCAGGTGCTGTCCGGCATGACCGACTTGATCATCATCCGCACCCTGGAACATGAGCGCGTGGAGCAATTTGCCCGCCACGCGGATATTCCCGTCGTCAACGCGATGACCAACAGGCTTCACCCCTGCCAACTGCTCGCAGACATTCAGACTTTTGTGGAACACAGGGGGCCGATCGAAGGCAAAAAGGTCGCTTTCATCGGCGACGGCTACAACATGTGCCACTCTTACATCAACGCCGCCCGCCAGTGGAATTTCGAGCTGAAGATTGCCTCTCCTGAAGGCTACCTGCCAGACGCAGACCTGCTCGGCAGCACTAACAACGCCGCTCTGGTCGAAACGCCGAGGGAAGCGGTCGAGGACGCTGATCTCGTGGTGACGGACGTGTGGTCATCCATGGGGCACGAAGGTGAGGAAAGCAGCCGCAACAGCGTTTTCGCTGACTATCAGGTCAACGAAGCGTTGCTCGATCATGCCAGAGACGAAGTGCTGTTCATGCATTGCCTGCCGGCGCATCGAGGCGAAGAGGTAAACGGTACGATCATGAGCGACCCGCGCTCCGTCGTGTTTCCCGAAGCGCACAATCGTCTCCATTCTCAGAAGGCGCTGCTGGAGTTTCTCCTCGTCGGCGGATGAGTCTGGCGACTGATGCCAACGGCGTGCCTGCATAGCGACGCCAATTGCAATTCTAGAGAACCAGACGCGTAAGCTCGCAGGGCTTTTCGATGCAATAGCCCTGCGCATAGTCGACTCCGATCTCTTTGAGCGCAGCGAA
>JAUIKX010000114.1 GCA_030430515.1 Gammaproteobacteria bacterium
GCCGGTTCAGTAGTGGGGTGGTGGTGGCTCTTCGGAGGGGTCTTCCTGGCCGTCCTTCAGGTCTTCCATTTCAGCGATCATCAGCTGCAGCATCTGCTCGAGATGGTCGATGCGGGACTGCTGGCTGATCAAGGCGTTGTTGAGGGCTGAGATGGTGTCTTCCTGGAACGTTAGTTTGGTTTCCAGAATATCGATTCTTTCGTCGGGTGAGTGATGCATTGATGAGTAGTCAGTCTGGCTTTCTGTATTCATGTTGGTCGCTGTGTGCGATGACGGGATCAAGCAGTGACAGATCTCCCGGTTCCAGCGTGTTGCCTTGAGGAAACAGAGGTCCTGCTACAACGCCGATCTTTCTGCGCACCGCATCGTTCTGGTAGTAGCAGTCGTAGACCCGGGTGAGCACCGCCTGAAAGACTTCACCATTTGTGGCGCTGAAGTGCCTGATGATGTCCTGTTGGGCTTCCCGGGTCTGGTCGGGGAAATCATCGCCGATATCTTCAAGGATTTTGCGCAGGATCGGCAGCAATTCATCCGCCTGCGTCTGCAGGTAGAGTTCGAAGCCGACATCCGTGGCACTCGGCATGTTGCCATCTGAGCTTGCCGGGATCAGCGTGTCCAGCAGTGCGTTCAGGCTTTTCTGCCGGGGTACTGAGAGCGGGTGATCGCTGGTGATGATTGAGCTCATATTCTGTTTCCGTCAGTCGAAAAGACTGGTGAGGTTCTTCTTCATGTTGTCGGCGATGTAAAGCGACAGCGCCTGGATAGTGCTCGTCGGGTTCACTGCGCCGGACGTGACGAAGATGCTGCCGTCTATGATGAAGAGGTTCTTTACATCGTGGCTGCGGCCCCAGGAATTGACGACCGACGTTTCAGGATCGTTGCCCATCCGTGCGGTACCCAGCAGATGCCAGCCCGACTGAGCGAGCGGTGCGGAACGGACGACTTCGCTGGCGCCGGCGGCCCGCAGGGCTTCTTCGGCGCGATCCATGCCGTGCGACAGCATGTCGAGGCTGTTCTTGCTGTAACGATAGGTTATTTTCGGCGCGGGAATGCCGTCGGAGTCTGTCAGTTCCGGGTCCAACGTCACGGTGTTGTGCGCTTCAGGCAGATCCTCGCAGATGATGCCGACGCTGGCGACATGGTCGAATCTTTTGGCAAAGGCTTCTTGGTGGCCTTCGCCCCATGGAATGGTGCCTGAAAGATAGCCGGTCATGGCAGTCGTTAAAGGTCCGCTGCCACGTGTAACCTGCATGTTGTAGCCGCGCACGAAACCCCGTTCGAGATCGGTTTCGTAGAACTGTTTGCTGAGAATGCAGCAGGCGGCCGGGCCTTTGTGGCTGTCCAGGCGCTCTTCGAAGATGCCCTGCGCAAAGCCGCAGGGGTGAAACATCAGATTCCTGCCCACCATACCGCTGCTGTTCGCTAGACCGTCCGGATAATTTTCGGATTTGGAGTTCAGGAGTATCCGAGGCGTACCGACACCATTACAGGCCATTACCACGACTTCAGCGCGCTGAAAGCACTCGTTGCCGTCGGCATCGAAATACACGACACCGTCGGCGAAGCCATCATCGCGCAGCGTGATCTCCTTGACGCGGCAGCGTGTGCGCAGCTCCACGCCTCGACGAATGGCTTCAGGCCAGTAGGTGATGTCGGTGCTGGATTTGCCACCCTGTGCGCAGCCGGACAAGCACGGGCCCAGGTTCAGGCATTTATCCCGCCCTTCGTAAGGTTGCGAGATGATGGCGCTGTCGGAAGGCCACCAGTGCCAACCCAGCTTATTGAAACCCCGAGCCACGGTCTCGCCGACGAGGCCCATGGGCAATGGCGGCAGCGGGGGTTGCTTGGGCGGATACATGGGGTCGCCGGCCAGCCCGGATACGCCCATGACGCGGTCGTTCAGCGCAAAGTACGGGTCGAGGGTGTCGTAGCTGAGCGGCCAGTCGTCTGCAACGCCGTCGAGCGTATTCACGCGAAAGTCTGATGGGTGCAGGCGCGGGAAGTGAGCGCCATACAAAATCGTGCTGCCGCCGACGCCGTTGAAGTTCACGACCGTGACATCGGACTCTTCATTGTTGACCGGATAGTCGGTGTCCAGGCCGCGAACGTTGGGGTCGATATGATACGGACCGAAGCTCTGACTCTCCCAGTTTGTTGCGTTGGAGGGGTAGTCGGCAGGATTCGTCCAGTCACCCTGATCCAGGCAGACGATGCGCATGCGGGTGTCGGCCATGCTCCAGGCGAACGCTGCGCCGGATGCTCCGGCACCGACAATCAGAATATCGACAATATCTTCGCTCAACAGATCCCTCCTGCCATGCCCGATGAATCAGCCCGATGAATCGTACCGTATAATTCCCGTGAACGTGGGAGGGTACTATGAAAAACAGACTCGTTAGCGCGCTGATCCTCGCGCCGGTCATTTGTTTGTTTGGCTGCGACTCGCAGGAGGTCGTTGTCCAAACGGAGGCGGTGCCTGCAGAGGCTCCGTCGGCTTTGCCCGCGCGACCTTTCTGGGGCGACACACATCTGCACACCAGCTACTCCTTCGATGTTTTTCTGTTCGGCACCCCGGGGGCTACGCCGGACCTGGCCTACCGATTCGCGAAAGGGGAAGCGGTGCCGAGTCCTACCACCGGAGATACCTGGCAGCTCTCAAGGCCGCTGGATTTTCTCGTCGTATCTGATCATGCGGAGCTGATGGGCAACGTGGCCCGGGTGTTCGCGAGCGAAGCAGATGTTGCGGACACACCGTCGGGGCGGGCTTTTCTCGAGGAGGGCGGTTCGGATGAGGGTAACGACCTGCTCAACGCATACAGCTACCTCGTGAACGTGGGTGCCGGTGTCAAGGCCGACGAAAAGCACGGACTGACCGCGGCGGATATCTACCGCGATCTGCACGCCGGCGACAAGCGCAACCGTGTGTGGCAGGACATCACCGAAACCGCCGATGCACACAACGACCCAGGGAGCTTCACCGCGTTCATCGGCTGGGAGTGGACTTCTCATCCGGCGGGTGCAAACCTGCATCGTATCGTTTTCACGCCCGCGGATGCCTCGCAGGCCCAACGCTTCGCACCCTACAGCCAGCTCGAAAGCGATCGGCCTGAAGACCTCTGGTCCTGGCTGACCCGCACCCGCGATGCCGAGGGAGTGGATTTCATCGCCATGCCACACAACAGCAATGTGTCCATGGGCAAGATGTTTGGCATTGAAGACTCTGACGGCAATCCCATGAGCGCTGACTATGCACGGCGGCGCATGGAATGGGAGAAGGTCGTTGAAGTCACCCAGATCAAAGGTGACAGCGAGACCCACCCGAACCTCTCGCCCACAGATGAATTTGCCGACTTCGAGACGTGGAACTTCGTCATGATTCCCAGCGGGCCCACTCCCGAGCCGGTTGAGGCGGAGTATGCTCGCCCGGCACTCAAGCGCGGACTCGAAATCGAGGCGAAAACCGGCGTCAATCCTTATCGGTTCGGCATGATCGGCTCCACTGACTCGCACACCGGCTTATCGACGGCTAGCGAAACGAACTTCGCGGGTAAAGGTCAGAAGGATTCGCGCCCTGAATTACGATCAAAGCCCACCGGGCTTGGCTCCTCGAGAGGCTGGGATATGGGGGCGGCGGGTCTCGTTGCTGCCTGGGCGCCTGAAAACACCCGCCAGGCGATCTTCGATGCGTTTAAACGCAGGGAGGTCTACGCTACCACCGGCACACGGATCGGTTTGCGCTTCTTTGCCGGCGCCGAACTCACACAGGCGCAACTGGCCGATGCGTCCTATCCGAGCTCTGCCTATGAAGTCGGCGTGCCGATGGGTGGGGAGCTGTCCGGTGGCAAAGATGCGCCCGGCTTCCTGGTGCACGCGATGAAAGACCCTGAAGGTGCCAATCTCGATCGGGTACAGATCATCAAAGGTTGGATCGATGAAGACGGCCAGGCCCAGGAACGGATTTTCGATGTGGTCTGGTCAGGAGATCGCAAGCTCGACGGGCAGGGTAGACTGCCAGCGGTTGGAAACACCGTGGATCTCAAGACAGGCGAGTACACCAACGACATCGGGGCGGTTGAGCTGAAGACGGTCTGGCGCGACCCGCAATTCGATCCCTCGCAATCCGCCTTTTACTATGTTCGAGTGCTGGAGATTCCCACGCCGCGCTACTCGCTGCTCGATGCCATTGCCCTCGGGGTGGACGTTGCAGAGACCGGACGCCCTGCGACGCTGCAGGAGCGCGCTTACTCTTCGCCGATCTGGGTGGTGCCGGAGTAGGCTCAGGAGACCACGCCGCCGACATACACCCAGCGTCCGCCGAGGCGCTGGAAATGGCTGCGTTCCTGCAGACGGTGGCCCTTGCCGGCAATTTTGTAGCGGGCAACGAACGCGACTTCACCTTCGTCGTCCCCGGCTCCGCCGAGCTTCGTATCGGTAATCTTGAGCCCGATCCACCGCTGGTCGTCTTCGAGGTTCAGATCCGCGGGAGCAGTGGCGGGGTGCCAGGTGTAGAGAAGGTAGTCTTCATTGCCGGTGGCGTAGGCGCTGTAGCGTGAGCGCATGAGCGCCTCGGCCGTCGGCGCCTGTGCGGCCCGGACGAGAAACGGCGCGCAGCAATTGCGGAAAGTCTCGCCGCTTTCGCAGGGGCAGGCGCTGTCTTTTACTGTTTTGTCGACCATCTTGTTGGGTCCATGATCTCGGCTTCATCCTGTCCTGGCCAGGCGGGCAGGGTCGTGATGTGAATTTTCAACGTCTTTGCCGTGCTGCGGAACTGAAAGATCGTTCCGCGATGAATGGTCAGTTTGGTGCCGGGCTCCAGCAGAGCAAGTTCTCCACCACGATCGATTTCCCCATAGCCCTCGAGCACATACCAGAGTTCCTCCACGGTGCGATGTCGCACCGCGATCGACGTCTTGCCCTTCGGTAGGGTGCAGAGGCACTGGCTCGCAAACTCGGTTACGGAAAAGACTTCGACTATCGAGCCATCGGGAGCGATTTCAGTGAATGGTGGTTGTGAAGTCAATGCTCGATCCCAGTCCGGTTCGTGCCCGACCGTAAGGACTGTTGTCGGCGTGTCAGACCTTCGAAGCGCTCATAGAAGCTCTCCGCGTGGGGTGGCAGTTTGCCACTTCTTTGCTCGAAGTGCGCTTGAACGAATTCCTCCGATGGCTGCCAAATGGCGTCATAAAGCGCCCGGGTAAGCGTATACGCGGCGTGACCATTCCAGTGATCAGGCAGCAAAGCGGCGGGCAGGGCAGGATCGCGCAACAGCACTTTGCGATACTCGTGAATCATGAACGTACGGATGTAAAACGCATCGGCTGCGCCTATGCGCCCGGTACCTTCAACAGCCGCCAGCACCGGCTCGAAAGTCGCGCGGTAACGCTGGTAGGCCTGGCTCAATGCATCGAGATTCCAGGCCTCGGCAACCAGCGCCTGCAAAGCGCTCGAGTCAGCCGTGTCGGCATCCATCGTTAGGCATCTATTCGTGACGCCGAGCGTACCGAGGTGCCGCTCCAATCGCTGGCGATCGGGCGTTGGGTGGGCGAGCGTGTCGGCACCGAACTGGCCGAAGCCGAGCCAGGCCAGATCCTTGCGCACCGAAACCCGTTGTTCTGTGTCCAAGAGCCCGGTGAGCACCAGGCACCAGCGACCGTTCCACGGGGTGACAGGTTCCGCATAGATGCGCTGTGTCGCCTCTTCGAATTGCTGCGTGCCGGCTTCCGTGAGCGTATAAAAGCTGCGCCTGCCAAACTGCTGATTGGTGAGCAGGTTGTCCTGAACGAGGCGATAGACTGCGGTCCGCACCAGTCGGTGCGAAATGCCCAGCGGTGCCAGCGCGTCGATGAGGCTGGCAAGTGCGACTTCGCCACCGCGCGGTGCGATGCTGTCGCCGAAAATGGAAACAATCAGCGAACCGGTGCGCAGGGGCTTGCTGGCAGCGAACCGCTCGATGAGCGGCTCGCTGATTGGCGTTGAATCCATCCGCCCGGCTTAATGGCCTTTCCAGACCGGGGCCCGTTTTTCGATGAACGCCTTTGGTCCTTCCTTGAAATCTTCTGTTTTTGCGATCACCGCGAACTCTTTGCCGCCGGCCTTGAACAGCGCTTCGTCTTCGTCGATGAACGCACGGCGGGCGACACGCAGGCTGCCCTGAACGGCTAACGGTGCGTTGGCGAGGATGCGGTCGGCCAGTGCGCGAGCTTCATCCATGACCTGATCGGTGGGTACCACTTTGTTGACCATGCCGAGCTGGTAGGCGCGCTCCGCGGGAAGGGGGTCACCGGTAAGAATGGCTTCCAGCGCCGGCGCCATGCCGAGCGCTCTCGGCAGGCGGAACAGGCCGCCGGCAGCGGCAACGAGGGAGCGCTTCACTTCCGGCAGGCCAAAGTTGGTTTCTTCTGAGCAGATGATCATGTCGCACGACAACGCGATCTCCGTGCCGCCGGCCAGCGCGCTGCCGGTGATGGCGGCGATGAGTGGCTTGGAACGTTCGCGGCTGACGAGCCCGGCAAAGCCGCCTTTTTTTGTCGACAGCGCAGCGCCGTTGCCGGCGGCTACTTCCTTCAGGTCCGCACCGGCACAGAACGCTTTGCCGTTGGCGGTGAGAATGGCAGCCCAGATATTGGCATCGCTCTCGATCTCGTCGATGGCCGCTTCCATACCCTGCGCCACATCGCCATTTACGGCGTTGCGGGCATCCGGGCGGTTGAGGGTGATGATGGCAAGGCTGCCGTGTTTTTCGAATTCTACTGCTGCCATGGTCTTTACCTTCTTTTGCTAGTGAAAAATGAAACCTTCGTAGGCTTTTTGCGCCACGTCTGCGATCCGCTGCCGATAAGCCGGGGAGCCGCCGAGATAGATGACGTGGCGAAGTTTGTCGTGGCCGGCAACATTGGAGTTGTAGCCGGTAAACCACGAAGGTGTTTTGGTGATGAGCGACATGTCGTAGACGCTTTTCACCTCCTCGAACCATTGCTGTTCGAAATCCTGCGTCGTCTCTATCCGTGTGTAGCCCTGTTCCTGCATGAAGGAAAACAGGTCCGACGCCCACTCGACCGCGCTCTCGATGGCGGGCGGAAAGTTTGTGGCGACCGACGCCTGTTGTGGGCCGGCCAGAGTGATCAGATTCGGGAATCCCGCCACCTGCACGCCCAGGTAGGTCATGGGTTCGTCCTGCCAGTGCTGGCGCAGGGTCTCACCGTTGAGGCCCTCGAACTCGATGCGGTCGAAAGCACCGGTGATCGCGTCGAAGCCGGTGGCGTAGATGATGAGGTCGAACTCCCGTAGACCATCAGAGGTTTCGATGCCGGTCTCGGTGATGCGCTTTATCGGGGTCTCGTTGACGTCCACCAGGTGCACATGCGGGTAGTGGTAGGCCTCGTAATAGTGGGTCTCCATCGGCACCCGGCGGGTGCCGAAACCGTGGTCACGGGGGATCAGCTTCTCGGCGATGGCAGGATCGGCGACCCGGCTACGGATCTTGTCGGCGATGAAAGCGGAAAACTCTGCATTCGCCTCCGGGTCCATGAGCACGTCGCGGTAGTTGCCAAGCCAGACGCCGAAACCCGGTGAGTCGTAGAGTTCGTTCCAGAAGGCAAGACGCTCAGCTTCAGGCACTTCGTGCATGTCCTTGCGCACCGGCCCGTGCAGAAAGCCGTTCGGTGTGGCGCGGCACTGTGCAAAGATCTCATCGTAGGAGGCTTTGATGCGCTGCATTTCCTCATCGCCGATGGGGCTGTTCTTCAGCGGCGCGCACCAGTTGGGGCGACGCTGGTAGACCGTCAGCTCACCCACCTTCGGCGCGATATCGGCAATCACCTGCACGCCGGTGGCACCGGTGCCGATTACCGCAACGCGGCGGCCTTCCAGCGGCACCGGTTCTTGCGGCCAGTGGTAGGTGTGGAAACTCTCGCCTTTGAAACGTTCACGCCCCTCAATGTTGGGCAGGGTGGGGGCGCTCAGCATGCCGATCGCCGTGAAAAGATAGGTGCAGGTTTGCGTTCGGCCGTCAGTCAGCTCGACCCGCCAGAGGTTGTCTGCATCGTCGAAACGCGCCGCTTTGACTCTGCATCCGAACTGCATGTGCTCGCGCACCCCAAGCTTGTCAACGACGAAATTCACATAGCGCAGGGTTTCAGGTTGGGCGGAGAAGTGTTCCGACCAGTTCCACTCGGCGAGAATCTCTTTGTTGAAGGAGAAGCCGTAGGAGTAACTTTCGGAGTCGAAGCGGGCACCTGGGTAGCGGTTCCAGTACCAGGTGCCGCCGGGTCCGTCGCCCGCCTCCAGCACGGTGGCGTCGAGGCCAAGCTTTAGGAGCTTGTGCAGCATGTAGGTGCCGCAGATGCCCGCACCGATGATGATGGCGTCATGTTCGGCTTTCACGGCGTCAGTCCTCAGCCACCTCAGTAGTGAAGCTGTTCAACCGTTCGGTCGCCTGAAGAAAGTCGGCCATGAAGTCGTAAACCACCGTGCGGGCTGAAACGCTGTCGTTCATGAGCCCCACGCCTTGACCCACGAAATAGCTGGCCAGTTGTTTGGCGCCCGGATGGCCGCCTTCGGCCAGCTTGGTGATCTTCGCCATGGCCGGCTCCGTGACGATGGACTGCAGCGGCATGGGCAACGGCGCGGGTGCTCCCTCCGACTCCCAGGCGTCGGTCCATGACGAACGCAGCTGCCGGGAGTATTTGCCGGTGCGGGCTTTGGAGCGCACCGTCTGGCGTGAGGTGGCGTTGACCATCTTTTCTTTCACCACCGGTGAGGTTTCGGCTTCGGTGGTGGTCAACCAGACCGAGCCCGTCCAGGCGCCGTGGGCGCCCATGGCCATGCAGGCAGCCATTTGTCGGCCGGTGACGATGCCGCCGGCAGCAAGTATCGGTGTGCTCGCGCCCATTTCCTCTACCGCCTGCGCCACTTCGGGTACCAGCACGATGGTGGCGATCTCACCACAGTGGCCGCCGGCTTCGCCACCTGCGACCACCAGAATATCGACACCGGCTTCCACCTGTTTAACAGCGTGTTCCTTTGCGCCGACCAGGGCGGCCACCTTTACACCAGCAGCCTTGCCGCGTTCGAGCATGTAAGAAGGGGGCGTGCCCAGCGCGTTGGCGATGAGGCTGATCGGGTGCGCGAAGGCAACGTCCAGGAGTGCTGTTGCGCCTTCGTCGCGCATATTGTCGCCGAGACGAGTGCCGGAGATGCGCGGCCCTTCGTCGAGCACCTTGCTGTCGATGCCGTGCTCGGCGAGGACGCCGCGCACAAACTGCTGGTGTGTTTCCGGAACGCGCTCCACCATATCTTCCGAGCTGATCTGCTCACCTTTGGATTCGAAGCTCGTCGGCACGATCAGGTCGACACCATAGGGCTTGCCATCGATGTGCTCATCGATCCAGGCGAGCTCCACTTCGAGCTGCTCCGGTTTGAGACCGGCCGCGCCGAGCACTCCGAAGCCGCCGGCCTTTGACACTTCCACGACGACATCGCGGCAGTGCGTGAACGCCAGCAGTGGGAACTCGACATCGAGCATCTCGCAGATGGGTGATTGCATGATGGGTGTCCTCTTTCTCCCGAAACGCTCGATCATCGGTAAGAACGCATGCGCTGTCTACCCGAAGGGGGTAGCATGCGCGCCCATGCAGAGACCAACACTTATACAGCGCAGCGATCGCGCCATCGCTTACTGGCTATTCATCTGTGCGGCGGTGATATTCGGCATGGTCGTTCTTGGCGGCGTGACCCGCCTGACCGGCTCAGGCCTGTCCATGGTGGACTGGCAGCCGATCATGGGCATCGTTCCGCCGTTGTCGGACGCCGAGTGGCAAGAGACCTTCGAGCAGTACAAACAGTTTCCTGAGTACCAGAAGGTGAACGTCGGCATGGATCTCGCAGGCTTCAAGTCCATCTTCTGGTTCGAATATGGACACCGGGTGCTCGGTCGCAGCATCGGTGTGCTCTTTGCCATTCCATTTCTGTTTTTCCTGATACGCGGGCGCCTTCATCAGCCGCTGACCGCGAAGCTCATCGGGCTCTTCGTGCTCGGTGGTCTTCAGGGGCTCATGGGCTGGTACATGGTGAAGAGCGGGCTGGTGGATGACCCGAGAGTGAGCCAGTACCGGCTGACCGCGCACCTGAGCCTGGCCATCATCATCTTCATCGCCATGCTCTGGGTGGCCTGGGATGTGTGGTTTGCGGACCGGCCGCGGCGCCGCGA
>JAUIKX010000115.1 GCA_030430515.1 Gammaproteobacteria bacterium
CAGCGACATCGACTTCGTACTGGCAACGCCACTGCCCGGTGAAGATGAAACGGTCGACGTGGAGCGCGAGTTCGACCTCTGGCACGACCTCGGCTACTGGCTGGCCATCGGCGCCCTGCCCTTTCTTCTCCTCGGCTTTCGACGCGGCGTACTCGCCTGCATGGTCATCGCTGTGGCCCTGGTGGATGCCCACGCCGGCTGGTGGGACGATCTGTGGCAACGGCCGGACCAGCAGGGTTACAGCGCAATGCGACACGGCGAACCGGAGCGGGCCGCAACGTTGTTCGAAGATTCTTCATGGATGGGCGCCGCCCGCTACCGCTCCGGCGACTTCGATGGCGCTGCCGCAGATTTCGCTCAGTTCCCGGATCTCACGAGCAACTACAACCTCGGCAACGCGCTCGCAAAATCAGGCGACCTGCCCGCCGCCATCGCTGCCTACGACCGGGCCCTGGCACAGGACCCGCAACATGAGGATGCTGCCTACAACAAAGCGCTGGTGGAAAAACTCATGCAGGAACAGTCACAGGCATCGGACGAAGACAGCAACGAACAGCAGCAGGACAAAGACAACAACAGCGATTCAGAGCGTCAGAGCGATGGCGCCCAGAGCGAATCCCAGGAACAACAGAGCGATCCTTCGCAGCAGAACGCCGAACAGGAACAGTCAGAGCAGAGCCAGCAGCAGCCGGAGGACGCCCAGAGCGGTGAGTCCGGAGAAGAGGAACAGGACGCGCAGGAGGCCCGTCAGCCGCGCGACGAGAGCGAGGAAGCCATGGAACAGTGGCTGAGACGCGTACCCGACGATCCCGGCGGCCTTCTGCGCCGAAAGTTCCAGTTCGAAAATCAGCAGCGCCTGCGGCGCGGTGACTACTCGAACCGGCAGCGGGAGAAGATCTGGTGAAGCAGTTGATTGCTCTATTCACCCTGCTGCTTTCTCAGCCCGCCATGGCCGACATGATCGCCACCGTCGATGACAGCGACGTCGACGAGATGCAGACCATTCAGCTCACCGTACGAATTACCGGCACCGACCAGGCGGACAAGCTGGATACGGCGCCTCTGGAGAGCGATTTCCACGTACAGGGCACCAGCACCCAGAGCCAGTTCCGCTCCGTTAATGGGCGTGTTTCGAGCTGGGTGGAGTATCACGTCACGCTCCGGCCGAAACGTACTGGAACACTGGTGATCCCCGCGCTCGAGCTGGGCGGCGAGACAAGCAACCCTGTGCGCGTGGTCGTTCGCCCTGTAGCGGCAGATGTAAAAGCCGCCATCGACAAACTCGTCTACTTCGACGTGCAGCTCGACCGAGATACGGTATACGTGCAGTCACAAGTAGTGCTGACGAGGCGTCTGTACTACACCGCCGGGGTGCAGATCTACGGCGATCTTCCCGGTGCACCGGATCTGCCCAACGCGGTGGTGCTGCCCCTTGGCGAGGCCACCTCAAATACCACCATGCGCGGCTCTACCCGATACGGCGTTCTGGAACAGCGATATGCCATCTTTCCGGAACGCAGCGGCGAGCTGACCATCCCCGGGTTTTCGGTCACGAGTTCTGTACGCCTGCCGGACAGAGGACGGCGTGGGGTAAGAGTTACCGCAGACTCGAAAACCATCAACGTGCAGCCGGTGCCTGAAAGCTACCCCGCTCACCTGCCCTGGTTTCCGGCTGCGAACGTTTCAATCAACGAATCATGGGACCCGCAGCCCGACAGAGTGGCATCGGGAGACGCACTCATGCGCACGATCGAGCTTCGCGCCAGGGGCGCTACGGGGTCGGCCATCCCGCCGATCACGGCAACGATGCCCGACCAGTACTTCAAGGAGTACGCCCAACCGCCCGATATTGCCGACGACGCCACCGGGCGAAGCGTAATCGGCCAGCGCACACAGCCCTACCAGCTCATCGCCACACACGGTGGTACGGTGACTGCGCCTGATGTCGAAGTGACCTGGTGGGACACCAATGCGGACCAACTGAGAACCTCCCGCTTGCCGGGACGCACGTTTTCAATCAGGGGAGCAGCGCCCGAGACGACACCGAACGAGCAGACGGAAACACCCGTCCCGGATAGAGCCGAAGACACACAGCCCGCCGAGAAGCAGCAGCAGACCGTCTCCCTGAAAATCTGGTGGTGGCTGGCACTGCTGCCTCTGGCAATCGTCGCTGTCTGGCTGGTACTCAAGCACCCACCTCGCAGACCCCCATCGCCATACTCTGCGGCCCGCCGGCAGATTCAGCAGAGCACGCGCATCGGTGAGATTCAGATGGCTCTGACGCTGTTTGCCCGTGCGCGCTGGGGCTTATCTCTGGGTCAGGCCAGTGCCGCCATTCGCCAACGCACATCGCTCGGCGCGGCGTTGCTGGACGAACTGAACCAGGCGGCCTACGGAAGCGGCGACGGCAAAGCCTCCGATTTCGAGGCCAGAAGTCTCGACCTGCTCAAACAGATCAGGGACTGGCGCGCCGACAGCGATACGGTCGACGCACTCCCTGCACTCTACTCAAGCTAGGCTTTTCGTCACCACCTCAAAGACGTCGGCCGACAGTTTCTCCTGAGCAGCGATGCGCTCGAGCGCTTTGCGCATCAGATGCTGGTGGGCGGCGTCGTAGCGTCGAAATCGCGTGAGTTCCGTCGTCATGCGGGACGCCACCTGCGGGTTGCGACCATCGAGTTCGATCACCCGGTCAGCGAGATATTCGTAGCCACTGCCATCCGCCGCATGGAAACGCCGGAAATTTCGCGCAGCAAACACACCGATCAACGGATCTTGTTTGGATTACGCGGATCAAACGCAGGATGCTCTGCAAGCTTGAGCATATCTTCGATCGAAGTCAGGGGACTTGCCGCCTGAGCCGCAAACCAGCCATCGATGACAAGCGCCTCGCTGGAAAATCGCTCGTAGAAAACATCGATGTACGACTGACGAAACGCGTCGGATACCAGCGGGCTTGCACAGATCTCGACGAACGCCGCGCGTCGGTCCGTCAGATTGTCCGCAGTGTCGAAGTGCTTGCCGAGCAGCGCTTCGATTGCAGCACCATCGGACACGCTGTGCACCAGATAAGACAACGCGCAGTTCCGGAGACTTCGGCGCGACATCTCAGCAGGCGTCGGCTCGTACGCCGCCTCGTTGGTGCACGAGGCGTAGAGTGACCGCCATTGTTCGACGAGATGCTCAGCCAGGTAGCCTTGAAGCATATCGCGAGCGTTGCAGATCGCCGTGACGTCCACGGGAGAGATCTGCTCGAACAGGTAGGGCTCATCCGGCAGCGTCAGCATGGTCGACAGCAGGAAAGCCTGCTCTGCATCCGACGCAGATATGGCCTGTCGCAGAAGCGTCGCAAACACTTCACCAACAAGCTCACGTACCGATTCACCTGCCATCAGCCGCTGGATCTCCGCCACCAGCAGCGTCTGCAGCGCGTCCCATCGGGCAAAGCCGTCGGTGTCGTGCTGCGCCAGAAACGCGAGCTCCTCCGCGCTGATCTCCCGCCGCACACGAACCGGCGCGGAGAAATCCCTGAGCACGCTGACAACCGGCTCGGCATCGAGGCCGCCGATACTGATCGTGGTGTCGGCGTCGGTAAGTTTCACCATCAACGTATCACCGCGCAAATCGCCATCGACATGCGCCAGGGACACAGGCTTTCCGTCACGCCCAATCAGGCCGATGGCCACCGGGATCAGAAAAGGCTGCTTTTCAGGCTGTCCGGGAGTCGGCGGGCAGGACTGCGTGAAGTTCAGCGTCAGCGTGCCGTTTTCAAAGGCCTGAGAGAATTTGACCTCCGGCGTGCCAGCCTGTTCGTACCAGCGTTGAAACTGGCCGAGATCGAGGTCGGTAACCGCCTGCATGCACGCCAGGAAGTCATCGGTGGTTGCCGCTTCACCGTCGTGGCGATCGAAATACAGGTCTGATCCACGGCGGAACGCCTCGGCCCCGAGCAACGTACGGTACATGCGCACCACCTCCGCACCTTTCTCGTAAATCGTCACGGTGTAGAAATTGGAAATCTCGATGTAGCTGTCCGGGCGCACCGGATGGGCGAGCGGACCGCTGTCTTCAGCGAATTGAACGCTGCGCAGAAAGCGGGCGTCTTCGATGCGCTTCACGGTGCGGGAGTTCATATCAGAGGAGAACTCGGCGTCGCGGTAAACGGTGAAGCCTTCCTTGAGGCTCAGCTGGAACCAGTCGCGGCACGTCACCCGGTTGCCGGACCAGTTGTGGAAGTACTCGTGCGCTACCACCGCCTCAACCCGCTGGTAAGCGAGGTCCGTGGCCGTTTCCGGAGATGCCAGAACACAAGACGTATTGAAGATGTTGAGCCCTTTGTTCTCCATGGCGCCCATGTTGAAGTCTTCCACCGCGACGATCATGAAGATATCGAGATCGTATTCCCGACCGAACGCTTGCTCGTCCCAGCGCATGGACCGCTTGAGCGCATCCATCGCGTAGTCGCACTGAGAGATATTGTGCGCCTCCGAGTAGATCTTCAGCGTCACCTCGCGACCGCTCATCGTCGTGAAGGTGTCCTCGATGTGCGCCAGGTCACCGGCGACCAGCGCAAACAGATAAGCGGGTTTGGGAAACGGGTCCTCCCACGTCACCGCACGACGACCGCCCTCTTCGCGCTCGTCGATGCAGTTGCCATTGGACAGCAGAATCGGATAGCTCTTCGCGTCGGCCTCCACGGTGGTGGTGAAGCGCGCCAGCACATCGGGGCGGTCCTGATAGTAGGTGATTTTTCGGAAGCCTTCGGCTTCACATTGGGTGCAGTACATGTGGCTCGACTTGTACAACCCTTCGAGCGCCGTGTTTTCTTCCGGCCTGATGCGCGTGATGATCTCGATGTCTGCAGACGCACCCACGTCGGGAATGACCAGGTTCGAATCGGTAAGCTCGTAAGCGTTGCTGCTGAGCGGCTCACCGTTCACGCTGACGGACTCGAGTTCGAGCTCTTGGCCGTCCAGTTCCAGCGCGCCGTCCCGCTCCCTCACCACATGCAGGTTGCTCGTCACCCGGGTTGCGCCGTCGCGGATGTCGAAGTGCAGCGCCACGGTATGCGTGCGATAGGCCGGTGGCTGATAATCGGCCAGGCGAATGGTTCCGGGTTCTGCGTCGCGCATGAAGCCTCCAATGAGATGTTCAGAATAGGTCGAGCTGGGTGTTTCCCGGCGCGTCAGGTGGATTGTCCACAACTCGCACCGAGACCTCAAAACCCGAGTGCGCAGAAACGTTGAACACCCCGTGTTCAAACAGCAGATAGCTCCCCTTGCAACCGAGAAGCGTGCTGCAAATCGTTCTATCCTCCGAGGACAGTCTGAGTTGCTCCACGCGTCCGTAGCGCTGGATTGGATAGCTGAGCTGATTGACTTCGGAGACGACCCAGGATCCGACCGGTAGTTCGAACGATCGGCGCACACGATCCGCCTCTGCAGCCAGATCGAGCAAAGGCGCATCCGCCGACACCAGCCGGCGCCAGTCCGTGCGATCGCTCATGCTGCGGGCGAGTGCCGCCTCGATGATGCCTGCGTCGCGGCGGGTATCCGTGTGGCATATGACAATGCCCTGCACTGCCCCCTGGTCGAGCCAGCGTCCTACTTGCCGCCCGGTCCGTGTGATACCGACCTTCAGGCCTGCGGAATTTGCAAGATAGACGACGTGGCCCTGCATACAGACCGCCTGGCCCCAATCGGGCTCACGACAGGTACCTGCATCGAAATGGCAGCGTTGAGGCGCGACGAAGCACAGGTCTGCCCGGGCAAGCGAGCTGAAACAGTCATAGCAGTAGCCGCCGCCGAAGGTCTTCGTCGTCGGTTCTCCACAGTCGGGATTGCTGCAGAACTTCGCCCCGGAAAACACAATCTCCAGGCCGGAGCCCAGCAGCGGGTTCAACGCCAGCGTGTCGCCGCCGACGGCCAACTCATAGCGCGCCGGGTCGCCACGTTCGATGCGGAGCTTTTTCAGCGCGCCCTGCACAGCAGCCCGTAGATCAATGCTGCCAGCACACCCGCCGCCACGCCGCCCCAATGAGCCGCGTTGGCAATGTAGAGTCCGAAAGCTTCGGTAACGCCTGTGCTGAAAATCACCAGTGTTATGCCCAGCATCATGACGAGCCCTGGATAGGTCCGCCAGAAGAGCACCGACGGCTGCAGGCGCTCCATCACCGCCGTGAAGGCCACGAAGCCGTAAACCACACCAGACAAGCCGCCGAACATCGCATTGTCGTTGAACATGACCTGGGTGAGATTGGAGACCAGTACCAGCCAGAGTATCAGGAGCGCAAAGCCGGCATGGCCTATACCGATTTCGAGATTGCGCCCCACCATCAGGCCGATGGCCCAGTTGAAGAAGATATGCACGAAAGAGAAATGGATGAGTGCGGGGGTAAACCATCGCCAGTACTGGCCCTGTTCGAGCAGCATCTCGAGATCGACGTACCGGTGGAAGCCCACATCGACGATCGTGAGCTGGCGCAGCAGCCACGGCATCTCCGGCCCGCCCGCAAAGGACAGCAGCACATAGCAGCCGATGGCCGCTCCCAGCACCGACCACAGCACCGGGTGACGTCGCATATCGGTGAGCAGATCTACCTGCACGCTTGACGCTCCTCAATAATCACAGTGATAGAATACCGGCAAATTTCATCGGATGGCGTGCAGATGCAGGCAGTCGACATCGAAGTGATCAACCAGGCCCGGGACTGGCTGGCCGAAGGCAGGAGCCTCTGGTTCGCCACAGTGGTCGCGACCTGGGGCTCTTCACCCAGACCCGTCGGATCGATCATGGTGTGCGACAGCAGCGGCGCAATCGTCGGCTCGCTGTCCGGCGGTTGCGTCGAGGAAGACCTGCTCGAAAAGCTGGCCGGTGGTGAGCTGGCACAGTCCGGCCCGCAGTTTTTCCGCTACGGGGCAACCGACGAAGACGCCGAGAAATTCGGCCTGCCCTGCGGCGGCGAACTGCACATCGTCATCGAGCCGCATCACGCGGATTCTCTGCCCCACTTCCAGCATCTGGCCGAGCGCCTCGCCGAGCGTCGCTGCGCGGTGCGCGAAGTGGATGTGTCGAGCGGAGCGGTCAACGTTCGCGACACTGATGCCAAAGAACCGCTGGAGTGGGACGCTGAGCAGCAGCGGCTCTGTGCCAGCGTCGGTCCGACCATGCAGCTGTTCATCATCGGCGCCGCAACGGTTTCTCAATACGTTGCCAGCTTCGCGCTGTCGCTGGACTACCAGGTCACGGTCTGCGATCCCCGGGAAGATGCGCTCGAAGCCTTCCCTGTGGAGGGCGTGAGGAAAATCTGTGATATGCCCGATGATGCGGTGCGCCGATACGCAAGCGATCCTTCCTCGGCAATCGTTGCGCTCACCCATGACCCGCGAATCGACGATATGGGCCTTATGGAAGCGCTCACCACAGACGCCTTCTACATCGGTGCGCTAGGCTCCTCGCGAACATCAGCCAATCGCCGCATACGCCTGGCCGCGCTCGACGTGAGTGAAACGGAGCTGGCGCGGCTGCATGCTCCGGTGGGCCTGCCCATCGGTTCCAAGACCCCACCGGAGATCGCCATATCGATCATGGCGGAAATCACGGCGGTCAGGCACGACAAAGTGATCGACGCAGCCGCACCGCTGGCCGCCAGCGCCGGCTGACATGGAGGCCGACCGGATCGGGGCAATCATTCTGGCCGCCGGACGCAGTCGACGTTTCGGTTCAGACAAGCGCCGCCACCTGCTCGCCGCAACCGTCGCGCTGTATCAGTCCTGCTTCGAAGCCGTGCGCATCGTGCTGCGCCCGGAGGACGACACGCTGCTTACAGCGCTCGAGATCGAGCTGCGTGAGTCAGACGAGATCGTGCACGCCTCTCTCGCGCATCTCGGCATGGGCCACTCTCTCGCAGCCGGCGTCGCAGACCTGGAGGAGCACGATCAATTCGTTGGTCTCTTCATCGGGTTGGGCGACATGCCCTACATCCAACCTGAAACGCTGCACGAGCTGAAAAAGGCGCTCGCTGCAGCCCAGGCACCCGCCATCGTGCGCCCGTACTTCGACGGCCAGGCGGGCCAGCCGGTTGGTTTTACCGCAGAGTATCTGCCTGAACTTGCAGCGATGGAAGGCGATCAGGGCGCCCGCGCCCTCATAAGCGCATACAAAGATCGGGTGCTTCGCTTCGACACCACGGATTCCGGCGTGGTCGAAGACGTGGACGTTCCTGAGGACCTGCGTCAGCGATCCCCCAAGCGCGTCGCCCAATCGAGCTTGGAGCGGCAGGACTCGTAGAAACTGTGCCGCTTGGGATAGAGCAGGGTCATCGGCTCCGGATATTTTTCCACATGTAGTTCGGCGCCGGTGCCGAGATCGAAATTCACCTGAGAGTCGCAGTTCACCTGCGCATCGATGGCGTCGGCATTTTCCACGGTCACCCGAATGCGCGAGCCGCCCTGCACCACCAACGGTCTGGAGGTCAATGTGTGCGGAAACATGGGTACGATGGCGATGGCATCGAGTGCGGGATGCATGATGGGACCGCCGGCAGACAGGGAGTATGCCGTAGATCCCGTTGGTGAGGCGATGATCAGGCCGTCACCCCGCTGATCGTAAACCCACTGATCGTCGATCCATACCCGCACCTCCAGCATGTGCGATCGCCCCGCCGAGTGGACGACCACGTCGTTCAACGCCGGAGAACGCGCCACCTCCTGGCCGTTACGGGAGATCACGGCTTCCAGCAGAAAATGCGCTTCCTCCACGCACTCCCCGTGGAGCACATCGGCCAGGTCCTCCTCGATGTCTTCGGGGGCAACCCCCGCAAGAAAACCAAGCCCGCCACGATTGACGCCAAGTACGGGGATGTTCTTGTGCGACAGGTCGCGCCCGACGCCAAGCAGGCTGCCATCACCTCCGACGACGACGATCAGGTCACACTGATCGCCCAGCGCCTCACGCCCGGCAATGCGCAGCGCATCGTCAGACAGGGTTGCCGCAGCAGGCGCTTCATAGATCGCTTCCACTCCGGCCGCGTCGAGCACCCTGGCCACAGCCTCGACGCTGTCCTCCACGGACTCGCCCCCGAGCCTCGCGATGACCCCCACACGCTCGTATTTCAGGCTGGCCAACGCCTTTCCCCAGCAGTACAGAATGCACTGCACGTTAGAGTACACAGGGACAATCGTCCAGCGCCCATGATAGTCTCCCGCCATGAAATCTGATGGCATCCGCAACCCGCAAGCGCGCTATTCCGAGGTTCTGGCCGACGGCCGGTCGGAAATTCCTGACCTGCGCATTGCCGAGCTGAAACAGCCCGGAGATCTCTGGCCGCTGATGCGTGAAGAGGCAGAGCGAAAGGCCGCTGAAGAACCGATTCTCGGCTCCTACTTTCACGCCACCGTGCTCAACCACCACACGTTCGCGTCTGCACTCAGCTTCCGGCTGGCCAGCAAGCTCGACAATCCGATGATTCCGACGATGCTGATTCGTGACGTGATCAACGAGGCCATCGATGACGACCCCGGCATTCTCAGCGGCGCCGAGATCGACATGCTGGCCACCTTCACCCGCGACCCGGCCTGCGAAGACCTCACCACACCGTTTCTGTTTTTCAAAGGCTTCCACGCGCTGCAGGCTCATCGGGTGGCGCACTGGCTGTGGTGCAAGGGAAGAAAAACGCTGGCCACGTTTTTCCAGAACCAGATCAGCGTGACGCTGAGCGTCGACATGCACCCCGCAGCCCGAATCGGCTCGGGGATCATGCTCGACCACGCTACCGGCATCGTCGTAGGTGAAACCGCAGTCATCGAAGACGACGTGTCGATACTCCACTCGGTCACCCTGGGCGGCAGCGGCAAGGAGAGCGGCGACCGCCATCCGAAGATCCGACGCGGTGTTCTGCTGTCTGCCGGCGCGAAGATACTCGGCAATATCGAAGTCGGTGAGTACTCCCGTGTGGGGGCCGGCAGCGTCGTTCTGAACGATGTGCCGCCGCACACCACCGTAGCAGGCGTGCCGGCACGGGTCGTGGCGACCCACCCCTCACACAGACCGTCCATGGAGATGGACCACACCCTGGATTAATGACACGACTCATGGCTGAACCAACCTGCCCCAAGTGCGCCACCGAAGGCATCGAACACATCAGATCCAGGGAAAGCGAGGAACGCTCGCGCACCAAGCAACCCTGGTTTCTCGTGGTGTACTGT
>JAUIKX010000375.1 GCA_030430515.1 Gammaproteobacteria bacterium
GCCGCTGACGAACGCCGGCACGCCGATCACCAGTTTGTCGCTCAGGCGCATGCGAATCTGAGAATTTGGAAACAACATCTCCAGATCCGCCTGAGGCACGTTGGCGAAGAGCTTGAGCACGGTCTGGCCACGCAACTGCTCATCGAGCGTTTCAACGTTGCGGAAACGCATGTACACAAGCACTGTGCGGAAATTTGTGAACGTGACACAAGCCTTGCGCAGCCCGAAAAAGCGCGGAACTTCTGCCTGACGCTGTTCTGCGCCACGCCCGTAGAACACCACCTCTTCGAACTGGCTGAAGTCTACGGCGAGGCGGATGCGGAAGGTGGACTCTTCCGCCAGTGCTTCGGTGAGCATGGCTTCGGATATTGGTTGAAAGTTCGCAGTCAGCGCAGCGCGTTCCAGGGTGGAGGCAAACCGACGGGCGACCGCCTGCGATGCGTCTCCGTCGAGCAGGGCAGCGAGATCGGTTTTCTGCACCTCCAGGGCATCGTGCAGGGCCTGATGAAACCAGGCGCGCAGCAATTTGGCGAAGTAACCGAAGCGCGCACGCATTGCTTCGGGTAGCGCATCGGCTGTCAGGCGCTCGATATCTGAGCGCGTGTAGGGGATGAAGGTCTGGTGCAAGAGACAGGGGAGCGCAGGACGCTCCCCGAACGCAGGCTACTTCGCGCGCAGCGCGTCGCGAATTTCCGTGAGCAGTACCTCTTCGGTGCTCGGGGTCGGCTCGGCCGGTGCCTCTTCGGCGACCTCTTCTTTCTTCATGGAGTTCATGGCCTTGACCACCATGAAGATGGCGAATGCGATGATCAGGAAGTCGACGATGCTCTGGATGAATACGCCGTACTTCAACAGCACCGCCTCGGCGCCTTCGGTTGCGTCTTTGAGGGTGATGGCCAGCTTGGAAAAGTCCATGCCCCCCAGCATCAGGCCGATTGGCGGCATCAGCACGTCGGCTACGAACGACGATACGATCTTGCCGAAGGCGCCGCCGATGACGATACCCACCGCCATGTCGACGACGTTGCCGCGCATCGCAAAGTCTTTGAATTCACTTACCATACTCATATTGAATCCTCCCCGGGAATCAGCTGAACCGTTGCTGGGTCTTGATTGATAGTTGTTATCGGTTGGTTTTTTCGGGCCGCCAGATTTTACAATCCTCTACGATCTTTCGAATTATTACCTTTTATATCAAAAGCTTGGCGGAAAACCCGAACGCAATTTATAGCATTGGTCTGTGGTGATCACAACGCCTTTCGGAACGCCAGCCAGGCGTTCCAGCCCATGATGCCGAGGCAGAAGACTTGTACGGGCGCCCACCAGGCATGCCACGCCGGCGCTGGAAGTGGACCGCACAGAGGCGCGCCGCCGAAGGTGGTCTGGGCTAAGGCCTGCCAGACCGGTGGCGCGCACAGGCTTGCGAAGAACGCCGCCGGTACCACGGCCCATCGCAGCATGTCGTGCACCGCGGGAATCTTGCGGGTGGTTCTGGTGAGAAACGACATCCCGGCGGCCACCACGGCAAAACCGAGCAGAAGGCGCCAGAACTGATCGCCGTCGCCTCCGCAGCCGGTGACCCGAAGGGTGGCCAGCCAGATGGTGTGTGTGAAAATCACCAGCCACGCCACCAGCGAGCAGCCCAGTCTGAGAAGTACTTCGGCGACGTTCATAGGGCGCTCACTATACTCAATGTGAGGCAGAAGCTGGTTTCGGAGGTCGCAAGGATGCGAGAAAGCTACTTTACATCGGAAGTGTCAGCCGTACTTCAGGCGTTGCAGGAAGGCAGCGGCCGGGTGGATCCGCTGGCGGAGATCCTTCAACTCATCGAGTCGAAGCTCTGCCGGCTCCTTGAGGATGATGCTTCGCCGGAACGAGACTGGCGCAGGCAGGTGGCCGAACCCC
>JAUIKX010000116.1 GCA_030430515.1 Gammaproteobacteria bacterium
TGGAGTCGAATTCCTTGAAGGTTTCGAACAGCGTCTTGGCGGTCGCACTATCGACGGCGTTGCGCCGGTCAGGCCGGTTGATCGTGAGGATCAGAACCGGCCCCTCAGTTGTGGTGAGAACGGACGGGGCTTCGCTCATAGCGCCATGGTCGGACTTCGGCGACTGCTGCGCAAGGGCGAAGCGCAGTCGTTTCAGCCTATCCAGCCGCGCTTTTGTCCCGTCACGGAAAGCCAAAGCATCGCCGCGCCGAGAATGACGATGAAGGCGAGCAGGGCATAGCGCCGCCAGTCGGTTTGCCTTCCGGGTTCGTTGGACAGGTGGCTGAGCGGTGGCCGCTGCGGTTGGATGATGGTCTGGGGTTCGTTCATACGGTGAGCTGCAGCTGCTAGCCGTTATCCCGAAGCGATGTGCCGGCAGCGGCTTCTTCGCCTTCGTCCTGCTCCGGTACCGGCAGGCCGAGGTCTTCAAAGTAGGCCCTTCGCAGTATCCGTCGAAGTTCCTGGTACTGCTCCTCTACGCTGCCCTGGAGGCGGTACGTCTGATTCTCGAGGTCCATCGTGTAAGGGATCAGTTCTGCCTCGGCTGCGGTGCCGACTTCGCGAAGCACCTCGGCATGCATTGCGGCTTCATTTCGCTTGGCCACTGCGGTTTTGATCAATGTAACACCGCCGGCGATACCGCCGAGCGCGCTGTAGTCCACGTACGGATTGTCGCTTTCGTAGATGGCCCCGACACTGCCGACGATCGCCAGGGTGCCGCCGATCATTCGTGAGCGGGCCTGTTCCTTGAGTTGTCGGTTGGCAATGGCTTCGTCGAAGGTAGCCGAGCGCCAGTTCTGGTAAGACGCATACATGCTGCGATGAAATTCCGAGTAGTACTCGTCGAGCGTGTCGATGAACAGGTATTCCCGTTCGCGAACACGCCGCACCCGGTCCAGCATGGGGTCGTTTTCAGCTGGAAGGCGTAAGAGCTCGAAGTAGCCATCATCGTTTTCTTCGATGTGGCTACCGAACGCATCCGGCACGAATCCCCGGGCGAATTTCATTTCTGCCGTGCTGCGGATACGACGGATATCTTCTTCGTTCATGGCCTGCATGTGTTTCAACATGTCATCGGACAGCTCCCGATACACGGCCTGAAAAGCATCCACGTCGGCTGGCATGGTGTCGTCATACGCGTACTTGCTCGCGAGCGTGTGGTACTTACGCGTGAACCAGTGTCTTCCTGTGGCGTCGTGGACACCCATCTGGAGCGTCAGACGCTCCCCGTTGGATTCCAGGATTTTGCCGGTCACGATGATGTCTACAGCGTCAGTGGGCCGCGGGACCACACGCACCGCGCCCCAGTTGCCGGTGCTCTGCAGCAGGTTCTTTGCCACGTACGGCATGTAATTTGCCTCAGCGCGCCGGACTTCGGGCTGAATCATGTTCTCAACTCGCTCGTCGTAATCTTCGGGTACATTCGCGTCAAAGATGCTCACTCCCACATCCAGAAGCAGGTCTTCGGCTACCGGGGTCTCGCTCATGGTCGGTGGGGTCAGATCCACCTTGCGTACTTCCTGCGTAACGCAGGCAGACAGGAGCAGGCAGGTGGCTATGCAAATGAAAGGACGAAATCGCATCACTTGTTTTTGTACCGTCGGTACTCTTCCCACAGTTTTTCCTTGAGATCCGGGTCGGTTTCCGCCATGGCGGCTTCCCGCAACTGGCGGGCGATGATGTCGTCGTCCCGCGCGTCGGGCAGGTCGTCCGGCATGGCGCCCGCGCGGCCCGAGGGCATGGGGGGAGCGCTGGGCGGCGGCGCGTCCGGCAGTGGGCTCGAGGCTGCATCCGCAGCGCTGCCTCCTGCCTGCCCCCCAGAAGTATCACTGCTGCCGGAGCCGACCCCTTCGCCCGGCAATGTCGTCGGATTGCCGGCAGCCGCGGCGCGATCCTTGATGGCGCTTCTTTCGCTGAGAATGTCGCCGTCCAGGTCGCCCAGCGCTTTGTCGAGGTCCTCATCGGTTTTCGAGCCTGAAGCGCCGCCGCCTTCACCGTCCTGATCGCTGCCACCTCCGTTGTCGGGGGGAGGCGGGATATCGGCTACTTCGGGGATCTCATTGCTGGTCGACCAGCCGCCATCACCGCTGGGGGTCGAGGCTTCGCGCCCCCAGCCTTCGTCGTCGCTCTGCTCGTTGCCTTCGCCTTCACCGCCTCCCGGAATGCCGCTTCCGGAACCTCCAGGCATCCCCGGAGCGCCACCTTCCATGACGGATTTCGATGGCAGCCCCGACCCGCTGCTGCCGCTCCCGGATGTGCTGCTGCCGGGCGGGGACGCACCCGGTTGCCCCGGTTGCGTAGAGGGCGAACTGGACGGGGCGCCCGGAGTGCTCGGGGCACCCGGCATGCCGGCAGGCGAAGGTAAGCCGGTCGGGGAGGGTAGCCCCGAGGGAGAGGGTAAACCGCCGGAGCTGCCGGATGTGGGGGAGCTCGGGCTGCTCGAAGGGTTGGGAAATGAACTGATTGGCGCGCATGCTGCCACGGTGAGCGCTAACGCACCAATCGCGAGCAAGCGGTGTACCGGGTTGCATTGCTGCCTAAATTGCTGCCTAAAATGCCTGGCCGCTGGTGACACGCGTTGAACTCCCTCTTTCCGGTGGCTGCCGGTGGAGGGTAGATGCCCGAAGCTGAACAGATGCTGACCGTCAGACATCCTCTTCCTCATTCTGCTCCGCTCCGCTTTCCTGAGGTGTGGCGTTCTGATTCTCGTCTATCCCATCAGAGGCTTCCGCATCAGCAGCCTCTGTTCCGTCCACCGGTTCTTCAGTGGTCTCTGTATCATCGTCGTCTGCAGTGGCGTCGTCAGCATCGTCTGGGTGGTAGCGGTAGACGTGGGTGTATTCCTGTTCGGTCGCCTCAACCAACTGGCTTTCCACCATGCGTGGCCGAAAGCGGGCGCTTCGCATGCTGCGGCGCACGCGGAACTCCATGCGATCGTCAGGCAGCGTCTCGACAGTCTGCAGATTGCGGACGGTGCCGTATTCGCTGACGGTGAACTGCAGGCTGACCGTGCCTTCGAGGGCGTCTTCCGGCAACTGACCTTTGCGCGGTTTCGGATCGGCAGGGGTGGGAAAGTACAGCAGCACAGGCTCGCCGAGCTGTTCTGCGGCATCCAGCTCCGAACCTTCATAGAGCGCCCAGGCGTGAGCATAGAGCGGTTCGGCCCGGCGCGGATAACCGAACAGCAGGTTCCAGTCGCCGAGGTCCAGATAGGCCTGGGCGACCTCCGCGGACGGCGTGGCCGGGTCGGCTTCCAGAATTCTGATGACCTGATTGAGCGCCCGTTCTCCGCGGGGGAACTGGTTGATCGAGGCGGCTGTCGGAACATCGCCCGAGTTGCGGTTGAAGTCGTTCGAATAGCCCGCGAAGGGCTCAGGCGACTCATTGCTGTGCACATAGAACGGCGGAAACTTCTGCAGCCGATAGGTTTGCGCCAGCGCCCGTAACGGCCTGATGGCGTCGGGATGCTCGCCGCGACCGTTCTGGCTGAGGATGCCGAGTGCAGAGCTGTAGAGCGAGCGGGCAGATAGAATGTTCATGTGGCGCATGTGCCACTCAGCGAGCCGGTAGGTTGGTTCGAGCAGCTCGAGCGATTCCTCGCCGAAACGTCGCTTCTGCACTTCGTAAGCGTATTCGTAACGGCCGTTGGCTTTGTGCAGATCGCCGAGCGCGATCAATGCCTGGGCTTCCCTGTAGATGGCGTCGACCTGGCTGGGGCTGTGCAGACCATTGGTCACCCGATCGATGTGGATGGCGCGATCGTACTGATCGAGGGCCTCCTCATAACGCGCGCCCTTCATGTGCGCATCGCCCATGAGCAGCAGCGGCTCGATCAGTTCCGGATCGTAACGATGCCTCTCGCGCTCGAGCTTTCGGACGCGGGCTTTGAGCACAACGAGTGCCTGCTCGTGCTCGAATGCCTCTATGCGCCGGGCCAGTTGGTCGAGTGGGTTATCAACTGAGGCCGTCAGGTCTTCGCCGTTTACCTCCGAATCGGTCGCTCCATCCACTGGGGAGCCAACGGAGGCCTCAACCGGGGGTTGCTCGCCCTGCTCGTCGGCGGGTGCTGCATGCGCGGTGAAGATCGCGCTCAGGAGAAGCAGCGGTATCAGGCTGTACTGCATGGTTTAGGTGTTGTTTCCCGACGGTTGTAAGGTGTTGGACCGCACTTTTGATAATCGGTTCGAGTGTGGTTTTGACCGTCAGGCAAGTCAAGGTAGCATGCGCGACGCACAAACATCGCAGGCCGGGCAGATCGTTGAACGCTGAAGATACTCTGGATGCTGTCGGGCTCCTATGCCCGGAACCTCTCATGCTTGCGCGTAACCGGCTGCGCAGCATGGCCAGCGGCCAGGTGCTGCACATCCGGGCAACCGACCCTTCGACCGATCGGGATTTTGCCAACCTGTGCCGCTTCATGGGGCACGAGATGGTTTGCAAAAACACCGATGGCGAGGTCATGGAATACTGGATTCGACGCGGCTGATGCGGGTCGTCCACTACTTTGCCTACGGTTCGAACATGAACGCCGATCGGGTCCAGGAGCGTGGCTTGCCGGTTGTCGGTGCATCAGCAGCCTCGCTGCCCGGGCTCGAGCTTCGTTTCGATAAAATCTCCAGACAGCATCCACAGTGCGCGCACGCCAATATCGTCTACGCGCCTGGCTCGTTGGTTGAAGGGGTGCTTTACGAACTCGATGCACCCGAGGCAATACGGGTCATGGACCGTTTCGAGCATGCGCCGGTGAATTACGGACGGGACGTCGTGGTCGTCGAATCCGGCGGGCGACGGATCGCGGCCTGGACCTATTTCGCCAATCACCATGCAAGGCGTGCAGGACTGCGGCCGCCGGCGGACTATCTGGCCCATCTTCTTGCCGGAAAACCCTTTCTCAGTGAGTCCTACCACAGCTGGCTGGCTGCCCACCCGGTCGCGGAGGTTTGACCGTGCCCCTCGACCGTTTGATTGCCCGCTGCTTCAACGAGACGTTTGCTTTGGCCCACCGCTGCGTGCTCGTGGGAGGGGCGCCTGAGCCGCTGTACATACCCTCACCAGGCGGTCCCCATCGGGCAGTGCTCCGCTATCGGCAGGACTTTGCCGCCAGCGCGCTGCACGAATCGGCGCATTGGTGCATTGCAGGCGCTGAGCGAAGACGCCAACTGGACTTTGGCTACTGGTACCGGCCGCCCCCGAGGAGCAGGGCCCAGCAGGATCGATTCATCGCCGTCGAAGCACCCGTGCAGGCCCTGGAACGGCGGTTTGCCGAGGCGTTGGGGCTCGAGTTCAAACCCAGCATCGATGATGTGGACGCCACCGACAGCAGCACCATCGAGCGTTTTAGAGAGGCGATAGAGACGGCTGCCAACAGCGGCTTTCCGCCACGCGGCGAGCAGTTCGTGGCGGCATTGGAAGGGTTGCAATGGAGCCGGTAGATACGGTGGTCATCGGTGCCGGTGTTGTGGGGCTGGCGGTGGCCCGCCGTCTGGCAATGGCCGGCCGCGAAGTGCTGGTGCTCGAGCGCAACGCGGGTATCGGCATGGAAACCAGCGCCAGAAATTCGGAAGTGATTCATGCCGGAATCTACTACCCGGGCGGTTCCCTGAAAGCGCGCCTGTGTGTGGCGGGAAAGCATGCGCTCTATGAATACTGCAAAGCTAAGCAAGTTCCTTTCCAACAGTGCGGTAAGCTGATCGTCGCCTCAGAAGAGACACAGGTTGCCACGCTCGAGGGCATTCGGGATCAGGGCCTGACGAATGGCGCCGGGGAGTTGGCATGGCTGGATCGCCAGCAAGTGCAGGGTATGGAGCCCGAGGTTCGGTGTGTTGCCGCGGTGCATTCCGAGACCACCGGGATCATCGATTCGCACGCCTATATGCTGGCGCTGCAGGGTGATCTGGAAGCCAATGGCGGCATGCTGGCGCTGGTCAGCAACGTTACCTCGCTGAGCGTCAGCGATGCCGGCATCGTCGTGCAAACCGACGAGATGGCCGTTTGCGCGCAGCAGGTCGTGAACGCTGCCGGTCTGCATGCGCCTGTCTTTGCCGAACAGACCGGCGTTTCCTGCAAGCGTTTTTTCGCGCGCGGCCGCTATTACACGTACAGCGGCAGGGCGCCTTTCGGACGGCTCGTGTATCCGGTGCCGGAACCCGGAGGGCTGGGCGTGCATGTCACGCTGGACCTGGGCGGCGGCGCTCGTTTCGGCCCGGATGTGGCCTGGATCGACGACATCGACTACGCCTTCGATGACAGTGTCCGGGAGCGTTTCGCAGCGGCCATACGCAGCTACTTCCCCGGAATTGACAGTGCGCGTCTGCAGCCGGGCTACACTGGCATCCGCCCGAAAATTTCCGGGCCGGGTGAACCGGCCGCAGACTTCCGCATCTCCGGGCCAGCGGAACACGGCATCGACGGTCTGGTGCACCTGCTGGGTATCGAATCCCCGGGGCTCACAGCATCCCTCGCCATCGCTGACGAAACGGCGGTTGCGCTTTGCGTCTGACCGTCGGCTTTCTTGTGAACCCGGTGGCTGGGCTGGGTGGCTCGGTCGGCCTCAAGGGCAGTGATGGCGAGGACATACAGCGTAAGGCGGCAGAGCGTGGTGGCTCGCCGCGCGCACCGCAACGTGCCGAGGCGTTCTTCAGCGCGCTGGGCGAGTACGCATCACGGGTGCGCTGGCTGACAGTTGCGGGTGAGATGGGCGAGGAACTATTGCCCGTGCCGGCGGAGGTGGTCTACACGCCCGAAGCCCCAACGACACCCGAGGATACCCGGACAGGTGCCAGAGCATTGCAGGACAACGGCGCCGATGTACTGGTATTTCTCGGCGGAGACGGCACCGCTCGCGACCTCTACGATGCTTTGCGGACCGGTTTGCCCGTGATCGGCATTCCCAGTGGTGTGAAGATGCACAGCGGTGTGTTTGCCACATCTCCGCGGGCCGGAGCGGAAATCCTGCAGCGTTTGATCAGCGGTGGGCTCGTGGCATCCACCTGGGTGGAAGTCAGAGACGTGGATGAATCGGCGCTGCGTGAAGGCCGGACGGGTAGCCGCTACTACGGCGAGCTCTGCGTGCCCGAGATTGCAGGTTTCGTGCAGCACACGAAAATCGGTGGGCGCGAGGACGAAGACCTTGCTCTGGAGGAGATCGTTCAAGGCTGTCTGGCCGCACTGGATGACTTTGATGGAGCGCTCGTGCTGGGTCCGGGCGGCACCATGCTGGCGCTCAAGCACGCGTTGGGAATTGAAGGCACGCTGCTTGGTGTGGATGTGCGTGACGTTTCAGGGGAATGGCATCTCGATGTCGGCAGCGAACGCCTGGAAGGCCTGGAAAATGCCCGGTTGGTGCTCAGTTTCGGCCGGGGGCAGGGCGTGCTCATCGGTCGCGGTAACCAGCAGCTTTCTCCGGCGTTTCTCCGCGAGCTAGACCCCCGGCGAGATGTGCTGGTGGCAGCATCGCGGAGCAAGCTTGCGGGACTCGACGGCCGGCCGTTGCTGCTCGACACTGGGGATACGGCACTCGATCAGGCCTGGGCCGGACTCTGGAAAATTCTCGTGGGATTTGAAGATTACTTACTCTACAAGGTGAACCGTGCTTGATCTGAATCAGCTCGTATCGATATGTGCTCAGCGTTACGACGCCGCGTCGGCTGATGCTCGACGTCTGCTGCATGGTCGCGGCCATACCTACCCGGGGTTCGAGCAGGTCACCGTCGACGCCTTCGCGCCTTATCTTTTGGTGGGTCTCTTTCGTGATGCGGCCAGGCTCGACGACGGCGCGGTCCGGCAGATGGTCGATGCGCTGGCGGAAGCGTTTCCAGATGTCACCGGCATCGCGGTGCAGCGCCGGGACGGCCGAAACACACGCTCGGAAGTGCTCTACGGCTCGGTGCCTGAATTGATTCATGCAGAGGAACAGGAGCTCAAGTACGAAGTTCGGCCGCTGGCCAATCAGAATGTCGGGCTGTTTCTCGATATCGCGCCGCTGAGAAAGATATTGGCCGATGGCTGCGAAGGCAAAAACGTGCTGAATCTGTTTGCGTTCACGTGCTCGCTATCGGTCGCTGCTTTGGCAGGAGGCGCTCGCCAGGTGGTGAACAACGACATGAGCCGCAGCGCGCTGGATATCGGCAAAGCCAACCACGAGGCAAACAATCAGGATCTTCGTGCAGTGCGAATGTTGCCGCACAACCTCTTCAAATCGTGGTGGAAAGTGCGTCAGCTGGGTCCGTACGACATCGTCATCATCGACCCGCCCACCAACCAGCGTGGCAGCTTCGTGGCCGAAAAGCACTATGGGCAGATCTTCAAGAGGCTGAGCGAGTTCACGGTGCCAGGTAGCCGTGTGTACGCATGTCTCAACTCGCCGTTTCACAATGCTGAGTTTCTGCCTGGCCTCGCATCGAGATGGGCGCCCCAGGCGTCGTTGGTGCAACGCCTGCAGGGGAGCGACGACTTCCCGGACGTTGATCCGGACCGGGCGCTCAAGGTTTACGAGTACGTCATAACCTGAGCGCTGCGTGATCAGCGGATGACGTCGAAGGCGACGTTGAGTCCGGTCAGCCCGTGCAGCAGCGCGTTGGGTGAGAACTGTGGCGGATGGGCATCATCGGCGAGCCGGAAGTTCTCGAGCCGTTTGAAGATCACCGAAAATGCGCCGTTCATCTCCCTGCGCGCCAGTGCCGCACCCAGACAGTGATGAATGCCTTTGCCGAAGGCCACATGTTCGCGAAGATTGCCGCGCGTGATATCGAAGCGCTGGGCGTCCTCGAACTGCCGCTCATCCTGGTTCGCCGAGGCGAAGCGGGCGAAGCAGATCGAGTTTTCCGGAATCGTCACCCCATGCAGCGTGACATCGCGGGTGGTTCGACGAAACATATTGGACGACGGGCTCGAGTAGCGCAGAATCTCCTCGACCAGCGCGCTGATGCGCTCCGGCGAGGGGTCGTTGCGCACCAGTTCATATTGATCCGGGTTCTCGATCAGCAGCCAGATGCCTTCGGTGAGAGACGCAGCGGTGGTCTCGTTGCCGGCCACCATGATCTGCGACAGCATGGAAAGACACTCCGCGTCATCCAGCGGTTTTTCATCGTCGAGCTTGGCGTTGACCACCATGGACAGAATGTCGTCAGTCGGGTTATCCCGTCGCTCGTTCATGCGTTTGACGAAGTAGTGCTGAAACTCAACCATGCCGCGCGCAGCTTCTTTCAGGCCTTCGCGGTCGAGCTGCTGGCTCAGGTTGCCGATAAACGCTTCGGTCCAGCGTCTGAGGTGCGGCAAGTCCTCCATCGGCGTGCCGATCTGCGAGCCGATGACCGTCAGCGGCAGAGGTATACCGAAGGCTTCCAGAAATTCGCAATGACCTGCGTCCGCGAACTGATCGATCAGGTCGTTCGATACCTGCTCGATATACGGCTCCAGCTTTTTCAGGTTTCTCGGTGAGAACGCACCGTCCACGAACTTCCGATACCGTCTCTGCAGCGGCGGGTCCTGGGTGAGCATGGTGGGCACGTTGGGGTATCCCTGGTCCATGATGGCGGTGATCTCCGGGTCGTCGGAGTTCACGCCCCGGGTGTTCCCGCCAGGCATGACGCTGGAAAACGTCTTGGCATCACTCGCCATCGCCACCACGTCTTCATATCGTGAGATGAAGTAGATGCCACTCGTGGGGTCGAGAAAGACCGGCGCTTCGTCGCGGAGGCGTTTGTTCATGACCCAGGGTTGGATCAGGTTCTCAGGCGCCATGGGGTTGATCTGGTGTACCGGACAGCTGGCGACATCGCTCATGAGCACTTCCTCAAGTCATTTCTCGGATGAATTCCAGAACCACCCAGCGCAGCTCCGTCGATGAGCCCTGCCTGAGTGCGTTTCTCATTCTGGCCAGCAGCGTATCGCGATCCAGCGCCAGAGTCTCTGGCTCGCGTTTCGTTCGTGGCGTGATCAGCTTGCTGAGCGCCCTGCCTGTGAGCACCGCCTGCTCCACGGCTTCGGTTTTGAGCGTGTCTTCGAAGCGAATGAAACCCTCGTCCTTCAGCCAGTTCAGGGCAGCGAAACAGGCCAGATAGCGGTTGCTGTGCAGGCCGTACTCGTCCGGCTCTTCCTCGCGATACACATCT
>JAUIKX010000117.1 GCA_030430515.1 Gammaproteobacteria bacterium
CTGTCCAAGAACCGAACGAGCGACTACGTTTTCGACTGGGAGCAGATGCTGTCGTTCGACGGCAACACCGCGCCGTACCTGCAGTACGCCTGCGCTCGGATACGCAGCATCTTCCGTCGGGCAGAAACCGACCCGGGCGAGGTCAGCCTGGACGATCTCACCGCTGTCGAAGAGCCCGAACGGCAGCTGGCGCTCTCACTTGCCAGACTGCAGGACGTCGTGGAGCAGGCGGCCGAAGATGGCTACCCGCACTTCCTGTGCAGCTATCTCTATGAAGTGGCAACGCGATTCAGCCACTTTTACGAGCACTGCAACATTCTGCAGTCTGAGGGGACAACGCGGTCGCGCAGACTGGCCTTCGCGGCACTGACTCTGGAAACGCTGACGCTTGGTCTCTCTTTGCTCGGCATCGAAACGCCCGAGCGGATGTAAAAAGCCGGCGCCGCAGATGCGGCGCCGGCCGTCCCACTCCCCTGCAGGATTCTATTGCGCGACGGTGCGCACTTCGTTCGAGTAGCCGCTCTCCTCGCCGTTCGGATCCAGCGCCGTCATGACCACGTAGTAGGTACCGGGTGTGGCCGCGACGGTGTGCGAGGTGATCAGAGGATCAACGATCTCTTCAACATTCGGGTAATCGCCGGGGGTGTCCCCATAGTAGATGCGGTAACCGCCGAGCCGCGTAACCAGAGTGCCATCGGCATTTTCCTCCGGCGGCGCCCAGCTCAGGTTGAAACCACCCGAAGAAAGCACATTGACCGAGACAATCGCGACAGCACGCCCACCCTCTCCGGAGCAGGTCACGCGGAAGGTGGAGTTCGCCGTGAGGGGGCCAATCGTTCTGCTGCCGCTGGCAGACAACGCGCCGCTCCAGGCTCCGCTCGCCTGACAGCTGTCGGCTTCACGGCTCGACCAGCGCAGGGTGACGTCATCCCCGCTAGCTACGCTTCTCGAACTGGCACTGAGCGAGGCAACCGGAGGCAGTGCGGATGACGGGTCTTCCGGCTCCGGTTCGGGTGTGGGCGCAGGCGCAGGTGCCGGAGCAGACGGCTCAGGCGTCGTCGTCGAAGGCGTTTCACCACCGGCTTCACCAGTGTTACCGGACTCCGGTGTGGACGGCTCTTCCGGGGCCGGAGCCGGAGCCGGGGCTGGCTCGGGCGCACTTCTCACTGGCGCCTGCCCTTCCACATTCACAACCACGCTCCTGGAGACGGCGCCGCCAAGGCCGATACAGGTCAACACAAAGCGTGATGAGTCATCCACGGAAGCGATCGTCTGAGCGCCTTCGAGCTCTTTCGTGCCGCTCCAGCCACCAGAAGCGCGACAGCTTTCCGCACCGGAGCTCGCCCATGACAATGAAACGGAAGCGCCGGTCTCGACGAGATCGCTGCTGACACTGAGCGACAGAAACGGGCGGCTGGCTGTCGTGCGAGCCTCCATCCGTTCAGCGAGCCTCGCGACGGCACTTGGATCGGCAAGGGCAACACCATCTTTCACTGCAGCGACATCACTCTGCCGTGCCGGCGTGAGAAATGCATCGATCTGTCTCTTGAGATCGCCTCCCTCGTTTCGTGCCAGCAGGTCCGCAACCTCGGTGAGCGTGTCATCGCCGCTGATGCCGCTGCCGCGCAAAGAGGAGACCGCCTCGATGACCTGTGCCGCCAGCGCCGGTGCTACGTCGACACTACTGACACTTCTTCCAACGGCATCGACCATGACTTCGCCGATGGACTGATCCATCAGTGAGGTTACGTCCTGGCCGTTGACTTCGAGTCTGCCTGCGATGGTCTCGAGAGAAACCGCTACCTCAGCTGCACGAAACGTCGCAGCTGTACGCGGATCGACGTTGCTGCCGTTGCCATCAATCTCGCCATCGGCAAGATCGCACGCCATTTGCTGCAGCACGCTGTTCATGTCTGCCGGCTCACCAGCCGCCGCCAGCGCATTCGCTGTGCGCCGGAACGTCTCACCCAACGCTTCGTTCGAAAGCACCACGGTGGCAATATTGTCAGCATTCACCGCGTCGCTGAGCATGTTGCCCATGACTGAGGTGTCCAGCCCCATGCTCAGCTTTTCAGCCACGTTCTCCCACGCAGCCTGCAACGAGCCACCGGTCAGATCGCCTGCACAACTGGCAGCTTCCGAAGCCAGCGAGCCAAGCGGAGACAGGTTGAGAGTCTGTGTTCCAGAATTTGTTACAGAACCCAGGAGCGTGAAGTCCAGCGGACCTCCCGTAACCAGGTCGTTACCGCCGCTGGCTTCTACACGCAGCGGCATACGCGCCGAGGCTGGAACGCTCACCGAATACCTGGCGTTACTGTCTGCTGTCGTGTTCGCCACCTGGTTACCATCCGCATCAAGGACCCGCACGCTGGCATCGACCACCGGGCCGTCAACAATGGTTCCCTGAAGGGTAAACGGAGCAGGAGCACCGGTAACGGGAGCAGGAGCGGGATCTCCACCACTGCCACCGCCACTACAGGCTGTTAGAAAAGCGGCAAGCACCATGCACACAGGCACACGCGCCCACCGGGTAGAAAGCACAGTACAACTCATCTCTGCGTCTCCACACCGCGGTCTGCGGCTCGCACTCGAAAGCGCGATTCATGTCGAATGTAAGGAGGACGTATTCTTCTTGTAAAAAGCTGGTGTGCCTGTGACTGATGGCACGTTTAGCTGGCAGGGCTTACCGAGAAAACCGTCGAAACGGACAGAACTGCGAACCGTTGCACACGGAAGCGCTCAAGAAATAGTGAGGACGAACGCCTTATCAGGCTGCATCCAGAAAAACCGCAGAAGCAGCCTGATCGCCGGAATCAGATCTTCGCGCGTAGCGGCTCGGACTTCTCGCTCTCGTTCCCAAGAGAATCGAACGCGGAGATGGCGAAATAGTAGACCCCTGGTGAGAGATCGGGTTCCCACTCAGTGGTGTCAGCAGAATGGATCGTGGTGGAGCCATAGTAATTATCAGGACGGCTGCCCCAATAGATCCGGTAGCCGGAGATATCCTGAGCCCGCGAGCCGTCCACGTTCTGGCCCGGCGCTTGCCAGCTCAGCTTGAACCGCTCGGCGTTAACGCGAACGCGTACCAGCGACACGTCTTCATCGTCTGCATTCCGGCAGCGGATGGAATATGTCGCATCCTCCGCCAGCGCGCCGGTGTCGAACCGCCCGGACGCTTCAAGATCTCCCTGCCAGTCGCCTTCCGCGGTGCAGGCGTCCGCATTCTTCGCATTCCAAACCAGTTCTGCACTCTCTCCTGGCTTGACCGCCGCGGGGCTCACGCGAAAGTTCAAATTCACCTTCTGGGTCTCTCGTATCCGGACCCGAGTGCTGGCCATCGCCCCAGTCGCGCCGACTCCCGAGCAGCTCAATCGGTACGTTGCATCTTTCCGCAACGTTTTGATTGTGAGTGATCCGCTCGTCGCCCGGGCTCGAGCCCAGGCACCCGACGCCTGACAATTGGTAGCGTTCTCGGCATGCCAATTGAGTTCGAAGACCCCGCCTTCCTCAATCACCGATGGCGTCGCATCGATCTGCACGGTAACCGTCTTGGGCTGGTCGGCCGCGGCAGGTTTCTGTTCGGCAGCCGGAGCGGTTTGGGACTTCGGGGGCGTGGTCTCTTTCGTTTGCACGGCAGCAGCTTGAGGCTGGGGATCCTCCGCGTCGGCAGTCGCATCCGTCGCAGGAGCGCCGGAGATACACGCCGCCGTGACCACGGTGCAGAGAAACTCCTGCCACCCGTCTGGCAAAAACCAGTTAACCTGAAATGAACTGCCGAACATCAGTGATGGTCCTGACTACTCTGAGTCGCTCCGTAATTCCTGCGGGGGCGAACTCGTACAAGGTCCCCAAGAAGCCGCTGGAAGTCCTGATCCGGCAGCAGCGGAAGAACTCTAACGACTACGGCCGCTACCGTAAAGGACTTTGATGGCAAGAAAGTTACATTTAGCCTCAACCGCAGGCCAAAGTGGTAGCATGCAGCGCATGTCAGAAAACACTTCAGAGAGCCGTCGCGTCACCGCCTGCGTGCTGATTATCGGCAACGAAATCCTCTCAGGCAGAACTCAGGACACCAACCTGAACCACATTGCCTCCACACTGGGCACATGGGGCATCCAGGTGAGAGAAGCCCGCACGATTCCCGATATTGCCGAGACGATCATCAGCACTCTCAATGAGGTGCGCGGCAAGTTCGACTACATCTTCACCACCGGCGGCATCGGGCCGACCCACGACGACATCACCGCCGAGTGTATCGCTGCGGCGTTCGGCGTGGCGCTCGTTGAAAGCCCGGAGATCGCCGAGCGGATTCGCGCCCGACCGGCGCCCGACGACATCATGGCGTCCCGGCTGCGTATGGCGCGGATACCCGAAGGCGCGACGCTGGTGGAAAACACCACCGGCGGCCCTCAGGGCTTCCGTATGGAAAACGTATTCGTGATGGCCGGCATTCCCATGGTCATGCAGGCCATGCTCGAAAGCCTGGAGAACGTTCTGGAACGGGGCCCGGTCATCCGCTCATGCTCGGTCACGGCGCCTGTTGGCGAAAGCCAGATTGCCGATCAGCTGGGCGCAATTCAGAATCGCTTTCCGGATGTGGATATCGGCAGCTATCCATTCTTCAGGAAAGATCGCTACGGCACCTCTCTCGTGCTGCGCGGCACCGATGCCAACCGCTTGCTCGAAGCGCTCGAAGAGGTAAAAGACGCGATCAGCAGCGCAGGGGCGGAACCGGAAGAAATCACCGGCATCGTTTGAAACGAACAGGACAGGAAAGGCACTTATGGAACTCACCAATCGCAAGGCAATCATTCTGGGCGGTACATCGGGGATCGGCCTGGCGACGGCTCAGGCGCTCCAGTCACAGGGCGCCACAGTGATCGCTGCCGGCCGTTCGCAGGAAAATATCGACAAGGCGCAGGCTGCCGGCATCACGGCATGCCAGGTCGATGTGCTGGATGAGGATAGCCTCAAGGCACTATTCGCCGAGCACGCGCCGTTCGACATATTGGTCTGCGCGGCAACCGGCGGTAATCGCGCCTCCGGCCCGTTTCTCGAAATGGATATGGCCGCCTACCAGGGATCATTCGCCAAGCTCTGGGGATACGCCAACGGCATCAGATACGGCGCGCCGAACATGAGCGAAGACGGCGCCATCGTACTCGTCAGCGGCTCGCCCGCGCGACGGGCGCGACCCGGCAGCGTCGCGCTCAGTTCGGTTGGCGGCGCCGTGGAAGCGCTCTGCCGAGCGACCGCCAAAGAGCTGGCACCGCGCCGAATCAACGTAGTGTCGCCGGGCATCATCGACACGCCCCTGTTTCCGGTGCCGGAGGAGAATCGCGGCTCGTTCCTCTCGGGCGCTACCAAAGATTTCATCATTCCACGTGCAGGAAAGCCGGAAGAAGTCGCCAGCGCCATCGTCTTCACCATCGAGAACGATTTCGTCACCGGCACGACGGTGGATGTGGATGGAGGCTGGCTGCTGTCTTGACCGAGTTCAAGCCGCCGTTTCTCCTGGATAACGGCCATATTCAGACCGTGCTCGGCAGCACCGGGCGGAAATGGCTGATGCCTCGCCGCGAGGCGGCATTCATCGCCGATGAGATCACACTGGACATCGAGGTGCCCGACGGCGCCGTGCTGCGTGCAAAGATCAACGAGCACGATGACGCTCGACCGCTCGTCGTGCTCATCCATGGCTGGCTGGGGCACGATGGCTCGTCCTACGTGCTGTCCGCAGCCGCGCACCTGTATCGCAGCGGCTTCAACACCGCGCGCATCAATCTACGCGATCACGGCGGCACCGAAACGCTGAACCCGGGCATGTATCACTCTGCACTCACCACCGAGATTGCCGAGCTGGCCGAGGCGCTGGCCGAGCGCAATGGGGATGAACCTGCCGGCGTCATGGGCTACTCCCTCGGCGGCAATTTCGCTTTGCGGGTTGCCCGCGCCACGGCGCTGCCGGCCCTGGCGATCTGCCCCGCGGTGGACCCTGTTCGCACCATGTACCAGATCGATCACGGATCGCCGATCTACAAACACTACTTTCTCGACAAGTGGCAACGTTCGCTGGCCGCCAAGCAGGCGGCGTTCCCCGACCTCTACGATTTCACGAGGGCCTACCAGCTGCGCTCCGTGGCTGCGCTCACAGACTACTTCGTGCGCTACCACTCCGAGTTCGAAAATACCCGGGTGTACTTCGATGCTTACGACCTGAGCGGTGATGCGCTCGAAGGTGTGCAGGCCACCATCCTGATGGCGGAAGACGACCCAGTGATTCCCGCTGAGCAGTTTCAAAAGCTGCCGCCTTCAATCCATGTGGAACGGATGCACGGCGGCGGCCACGGATCGTTCGTGAAGGATTTCCGCCTGAACAGCTGGTGCGACGGCTATGCCGAGCGCTGGGCCACTACTTTTCTTGGGAGTGCATCAGCCGCTTGAGCGGTCTGGAAAACAGCAACAGCACGAGCCCGGCCCCAACCCCGACCCAGGCCACCAAGAGAAAGGTATCTGAATAGACGGCCAGCGAGTCGGCGGATGAAGCCGCCGCGCCGCCATCTACGCTCGCCATCGCGGCAATCCAGCCTGCAACGTAGTGGGCAGCGGAGGATGCAAAGAACCAGATACCCATCATGAGCCCGACAACGCGGGGCACCGACAGTTTCGTCACCATGGACAGCCCCACCGGGGAAAGGCACAACTCACCCGTGGTATGCAGAAAATACGCAATCGCGAGCCAGATGAGCGCCACCTTACCGTCATCCCCAGCCTGATCGACGCCTAACACCAGCACCACAAACCCGAGTCCCACCTGCAGGAGCGCAAGCGCAAATTTCGCCGGTGTGCCCGGCTCGAGCCGGGCCGCCGCCAGACGCCCCCAAAGCGCCGCGAACATCGGCGCCAACAAGATAATGAATGCCGGATTCAGCGACTGAAGCTGCGACGCCGCCACCTCGAAGCCCAGTACATTACGATCGACCACGCGGTCAGCAAACAGGTTCAGCGAGGAACCTGCCTGTTCGAACAGCGCCCAGAACAGAACCGAGGTCGCCGTGAGCAAAAGCACGAGGAGCATCCGGTCGCGCTCTTCCCGGCTGCAGCCGGTGAGCGAGAACCACACGACACCCGCTACTGCAGCGCCGCCGGTCAGCGCCAGAAGGTTGCCGACCAGTGCCCGCTCCTGCACCAGCAACCAGGCCAACCCAACGGCGCCGGCAGCACAGACATATATGAAATGCTCGAGGCGAAGAACGCCGCCCAACTTGCGCGCCAGCGCCTCGGCGCTCGGCGGCTCGCCAGCGCCTTCAAGCCTGTCTCTTCCGCGAATGAAGGTAACGAGACCAACCAGCATGCCGATGCCAGCGAGGCCAAAGCTATACTTCCAGCCGTAGTTCTCCCCCAGGTATCCGCACACCAGAGAAGCGGTCATCGCCCCGATGTTGATGCCCATATAGAAGAGCGTGAAACCACCATCCCGCCGAGGGTCCTCCGGTCCATCGTACAGATCGCCGACGATGCTCGAGATGCTCGGCTTGAGAAACCCCACGCCGACGATAATGAGGGCCAGCGACAGATACAGCACGCTGAGCGCGCGCTCGTCCCGCACGACCTCCACCCCGCTCAGATAGGCCGGCGTTCCCTCGAAGGCCATGCCCGCGTGACCAAGCACCAGAAGCAGCGCGCCGAACGCCACCGCTTTTCTGAAGCCGAGAAGCCTGTCGGCCACCAGGCCACCAATGACCGGCGCCAGGTAAACAAGTGACCCATAGGTTGCATAGATGCCCGCTGCAACCTCGTCTGAAAACAACCAGTGCTTGGTGAGGTAAAAAACCAGAAGCGCGCGCATGCCGTAGAAGCTGAAACGCTCCCACATCTCCGCGAAGAACAGCACCGGCAATCCTTGCGGATGCCGCCGACCGGACACCGCTTCAGTACCCATCAGCGCGCCAGTTGCCCCCGGTCAGCACAACGCCCACCGGTCTGTCAGAGGGAGTTTTGAGCAGCGCGGCAAAGGGTACCGCACTGGACGGCTCCACGATCACTTTCAGACAGCTCATCAACAGCTGCTGCGCATCGATGATTTCAGACTCACTGACCAGATGTATATCGAGACCGTAACTCTGAAGAATACCGAAGTTCCGCCGGCCGAGCGCAGCTCTCAATCCATCTGCGACCGTGCGCGGCGGCATTTGCGGCTGGCGCTCACCCAGCTCGAGGCCCAATGCGGCATCTCCGGCCAGTTCCGGCTCCGCGCCGACCACGCGAACACCGTCCGGCGCCGCAACGACACAACCCGATGCGAGGCCACCGCCACCAACCGGCAGCCACACCTCGGCGATGGACGGCACCTGCCTGCTGAGCTCCAGCATGACCGTGCCCTGACCCGCGATCACCCTGTAATCGTCGTAAGGATGAACCACCTCGGCGCCGGTGCGCCTCACCACTTCAGCAAGCGTCGACTCGCGGTCGTCTTGCGTTGGCCCACAGCCAACTGTTTCCGCTTCGTACCGCTCAATATTGGCAACCTTCGCGGCGCTGGCATCGTCAGGCACCACAACGATGGCCTGCTTGCCGGCTTCACGCGCCGCGTATGCGAGCGCTGCACCGTGGTTCCCGGAAGAATGGGTCGCGACCACTTCCGCGCCGGTCTGCCCGACGGCGTTGAGCGCGCCGCGGGCTTTGAAGGAGCCCGTGCGTTGAAACATCTCGCACTTGAAATACACCGGCGCACCGACAAGTTGGTCGATACTGCGGCTGGTGAGCACCGGGGTTTCGTGCAGGCATGGCGCGATCCGCGACGCAGCCTGCACGACATCGTTTGCGATCAGGCTGGAAACGGTCCGGCCCTCAGCAGCATGGAAGGCACCCGCTTGTCGAGCACGCCTTCGAGCCAACCCGCCGCGTCGATCAGCGTTGCGATGTCCACGCCATGCTCAATGCCCCCTCGATCGAGCATGTAAACGAGATCTTCCGTAGCGATGTTGCCTGATGCATTGGGGGCGAATGGACACCCCCCCACGCCGCCGATACTTGCATCCAGGGTTTCGACGCCCTCCTGCAGAGCCGCATAGGCATTGGCAATGCCGGTGTTACGGGTATCGTGCAGATGCGCCCGCAGAGGCATGTCCGCACCCAGCGCCAGCCTCAGTCGTCCAAACAGATCAGCCACCTGCATGGGCACGCCGACACCGATGGTATCGGCCAGCGCAATTTCTACCGGCGCTTCCTCCGCAAGCTGACAGGCAATCTGTACCACCCGGTCGGGATCCACCTCGCCTTCGAACGGGCAGCCGAACGCCACCGCGATGGTCGCCTGAGCACGATGACCCCGCTCGCGTGCGTCTTTGAGCACCTTGCCCGCCATCGCTACCGCATCGGCAACGTTGAGACCCTGGTTGCGCTCGCCGAACGTATCGCTGGCCGGAATGACCAGACCGGTTTCGTTCAGCCGTTCCGTCGCCAGCAGGCGCCGATAGCCGCGCTCGTTGAGCACGAGGCCGGCATAGGTAACGTCGCCGCGTTGCGGCAGTCCGGCACAGACCGCTTCCGCATCGGCCATCTGTGGCACCCGCTCTGGATGCACGAAGCTGGTCACTTCGATGCGCTTGCAACCCGCGTCCAAAGCACGATCGATCAGGCGCAGCTTGTCGTCCGTTGAAACGACCGCGCTTTCATTCTGCAGGCCATCACGCGGGCTGACCTCCATGATCGTTACCTGACCGTTCATTTCTTCTGTCCCGGTTTATAGCTGTCGCGCAGACTCACGGTGCGGTTGTACACGCCGGGAGACTGCTCGTCTTTGACAAAATACCCAACGCGCTCGAACTGGAAACGCTGCTGCTCGCTTGCTTCGATGGCCGGCTCCAACCGTGCCGCGTGGGTGGTAATGGAATCTTTGTTGAGCTGCTCGAGAAAACCGTCAGCCGTGGGCGACGGCTCCGTGAACAAGCGGTCGTAAACCCGCACCTCCCGGGGGAGTGATTGCTCCGCATCCACCCAATGGATCACGCCTTTGGGCTTCAACCCGCTGGTATCGCTGCCGCTCTTCGAATCGGCAAAGTAGGTGACCTTGAGCTCCGTGATCTCTCCCTGGTCGTTTTTCACCACCTCATCGCAGCGGATGATGTAGGCATAGCGCAGCCG
>JAUIKX010000118.1 GCA_030430515.1 Gammaproteobacteria bacterium
ACCATTCCGTTGGAGGCCCACTTCCGCAAAGCCCGTCAGAGCGGCACGCTAGAGGTGATGGAAGTGGATGAGGGCATGTTGCAGCTCGGCCTCAAGGCGGCGGCGTCCAGAATGCCGTTTCTACCCACCCGCGTCGGCTTCGGCTCGGATGTGCTCACCACCAACCCGCAGATCAAAACCATTCGCTCTCCCTACGACGATGGCGAAGAGTTGGTGGCCATGCCCGCCCTGCCGCTGGATATGGCGGTATGCCACGTCAACGAAGCAGATGTGAAAGGGAACTCCCGTATCTCCGGGCCAGATCCCTTTTTCGATGAGTGGATCTGCCGGGCAGCAGAAACGGCCTACCTGACCACAGAGGAAATCGTCGAGACCGATGCCTTCAACGACCCGATGATCGCGCTGCAGATGCCGATTGAACGGTCGCTTGTTGCGGGTGTTGCCCCGGCGAAGTGCGGCGCACACCCAACCTCCTGCGGTCCGGACTACGGCATGGATATCGCCCACATGAAGGCTTACAACGCCGCGGCCAAAGAAGGCTGGGACGCGTACCTGGCTGAGTATGTTCAGGGCGTGTCTTTCGACGAGTACATCGCGAAGGCGGGAGGTGTTGATGCCATCGCCAAGCTGCCGCTGCCGGTCTTTTAGGAGGATTTATGAGCAACTTTTCCCTGGCAGAACTGTGTATCTGTGCGGCAGCGGAATCTTTCCGTGGCGAGGGCGAACGGCTGATTACGAGCATCGGCCTCGTACCGCGACTGGCGGCGGGGCTCGCCAAGCTGACCTTCGAACCCGGCTTGATGATGACCGATGGTGAAGCGTATCTCGTGAGTGAGCCGGTACCGGTCGGTCCGCGTGGCGACTACCAACCGAAGATTGAGGGGCTCATGACCTATGAGCGTGTGTTTGACCTCATCTACAAAGGTAAACGTCAGGCCATGGTGACCCCGGTGCAGGTGGATCGTTACGGGCAGATGAATATATCGGTGCTCGGCGGTACCTACGAAGCCCCCAAGACCGCGCTCCTCGGCGTGCGCGGTTACCCGGGCAACACGGTCAACAACGCCAACGCCATGTTCATTCCCAGCCACGACAAGCGCACGTTCGTTGATGGGGAGGTGGATATGGTCGGTGGTGTCGGCTACAACCCGGCACGCTGGCCGAATGGTGTGAAACCGCCGTTTCTCGACCTGCGCAAGATCGTCTCGAACCTTGCCGTCATGGATTTCGGCGGCCCGCAAAACGCCATTCGCGTGGTGAGCCTGCATCCTGGCGTGACGTTCGAAGAGGTGCAGGACAATACCGGCTTCGATCTCGCGCAGATGGAAGAACTGACTGAAACCCCGGCGCCCACCGAAGCGCAGCTCAAAGTTCTTGCTGAGCGGCTCGACCCGCACAACCTGCGCGCAACCGTTTTCAAAGACAACCCCCCCGGCCGCCGGGCTGCTTGAGGAGAGAAGACATGGCCGAAGAACAGCTCGAACTGAATCTGGAACTGGCACCCCGCGTGGACGCGGACATCGTCTACGAAGAGGACGAGCCCATTCTCTACGAGGTGCGCAATTACGTCGCGTACATCACGCTGAACCGTCCGACCCTTCACAATGCTCAAAACAGCCAGATGCTCTATGCGCTGGACGACGCTTTTGCTCGAGCTGTCGATGACGATGCGGTGCGTGCCATCGTTTTGCGCTCCAACGGCAAGCATTTCTCCCAGGGTCACGATATCGGTACGCCGGGGCGGGATTTCGAGAAACCCATGGATCGACGGCTCATGTGGTACGACCACACCAACAAACCCGGTGCCGAAAAGGCCTTTGCGCGTGAGCAGGAGATTTATCTCGGCATGTGCAAACGGTGGCGTGCCATTCCCAAAGCGACCATTGCACAGGTGCACAAAGGTTGTATCGCCGGCGGACTGATGCTGGCCTGGGTCTGCGACCTGATCGTTGCTTCGGATGACGCGTTTTTCCAGGACCCGGTGCTGACCATGGGCTTTCCCGGCGTAGAGTACTTCGCGCATGTTCACGAAATGAATGTTCGCGTGGCCAAGGAGTTCCTCTTGCTGGGGGAGCGAATGAGCGCCGCTCGCGCCTATGACGTCGGTATGGTCAATCGTGTTGTGCCACGGGCAGAGCTCGATGAGACCGTCGCTGCGATGGCGGAACGTATCGCCCGTCAGCCTCGTCTGGGCGTGGCGCTGACAAAGCAGGTCTGCAATCACATCGAAGAACTGCAGGGCAAGAGCACGGGCATGGACGCAGCGTTCGGCTACCATCACTTCGCCCATGCGCAGAATTCACTCGTCAAAGGTGACTACATCGCTGGGCATGACCTGAAGAGCATGGCGGCGTCGAACAGGTCCTCCAGTCAGGACAAGTCGAGCGCGTGAAGACGGCGCTCACCCAGGCGCTGGGCTGCCGCTACCCCATCATACAGACCGCAATGGGGTGGGTGGCAACACCGGAGCTGGTCAAGGCCAGCGTCGGTGCCGGGGCGTTCGGTTTTCTGGCTGCGGCGGTGATGACACCAGAGGAATGCGAGGCCGCCATTGTCGACATCAAGTCGCACACGGATGCACCTTTCGGAGTCAACGTGCATTCCTTTCAGGCGGGTATTGATCGAATCATCGATGCGTGCATCGATCATGAGGTGGCGGCAATTTCCTATGGCCGCGCGCCTTCGGCAAAGCTGATCGAGAAGGTAAAAGCCAAGGGCGTCCTTTGCGTCCCGACCATTGGTGCGGGGAAGCATGCGGCCAAAGCGGTAGCGCTCGGTGCTGATGTGCTCGTCTGTCAAGGCGGCGAGGGTGGCGGCCATACCGGAGAGACGCCAACGTGGCTGTTGCTCGCACAGGTGCTCGATGCCGATCTCGGGGTGCCCGTGGTGGCCTGTGGAGGCTTCAGAGATGGTCGGGGTCTCGCCGCCGCGTTGACTTTCGGTGCCGACGGCATCGCCATGGGCACGCGCTTTCTGCTCACCGAAGACAGTCCGACGCCGCTCACGACGAAGGAACGCTATCTGCAATCTGACGTCACGCGGATCCCGGTGTCTACGAAACTTGATGGCCTGCCGCAACGCATGATCATGAACAATCGCCTCGAGGATCTGGAGCGCTCCAGCGCTCTGGGCATGCTCGTTCGAGCCATCGCCAACGGCTGGCGTTTCAAAAGCCACATGGAGGCGAGCTGGATGGAGATTCTCACCGCTGCCTGGAAGATGGCGCGAGGGACGGAGCTAACCCTCGGGCAGACGCTGATGGCGGCCAACGCGCCCATGATCATTCAGAAAGCCATGGTCGAAGGCCGCCCCGACGATGGCGTGCTGCCCAGTGGCCAGGTGGCGGGTCTCATCGACGACCTGCCCGATTGCGAAGCGCTGGTGCGGGAGATCGTCGCCCAAGCCCGCGCGCATCTGCACAAAGCAGCTGAGTACGGAGAGACTGATGCCGTTTGAAACCCATATTGAAAATCGTGTGGCGGAGCTGGTCTTCAACCATCCGCCGGTCAACGCCTTCAGCGGCGCCATGTGGATGGAACTGCCGGAGCTTGTTCTGTCGCTCGGCAAACGACCGGACGTCCGTTGTCTGCTCATTCGCGCCGAAGGTCGCGGGTTCTGTGCTGGTGTAGATATCAAAGAGCTGGCCGACAACGCGAACGCCATTGTCGAGGTCAATAAAGGTAACTTCCTCACGTTCAAAGCCATACACGACTGCGAGGTGCCCGTGGTTGCCGCGCCCCACAGCTTCGTGCTGGGAGGCGGCATCGGTGTCTGCGGTGCTTCTGACGCGGTCGTCGCCGCTGACGACGCCTACTTTGCGCTGCCGGAGATCGATCGCGGCGCCATGGGTGGTGCAGCACACATGCAGCGCATGTTCCCGCACGCCATGGTGCGCGCGGCTTTCCTGACGGGTGGGCGCATCGACGCGGCCGAGGCTCATCGCGTAGGTGGTGTCGCACAGGTCGTGCCGCGTGATCAGCATCTGCAAGCAGCGCGCGAATTTGCCGCGCTCGTGGCCTCGAAATCGCGTGACGCGCTCCGTATCGCCAAGCAGGCGTTGAATGGCATCGAACCGTTCGACGTCGACAAGAGTTATCGCTGGGAGCAGGGATTCACCTTTGAGATGTATATGCACGAAGACAGCCAGGCGGCGCGGGATGCATTCGTTGAAACCGGCGAAGCGGCGAAATTCGAGGAGTAGACAGTGGATTTGCATTACACCGACGCGCAGAACGCTTTTCGTCAGGAGGTTCGTACCTGGCTTGCAGGCAACGTTCCTGCAAAACGGCTGCCTTCCTTCGATACCGAAGAAGGTTTCGAAGCTCATCGCGCCTGGGAGCGTAAGCTCAAAGAGGGCAACTGGGGCATGGTGACGTGGCCCAAAGAATATGGCGGCCGCGGTTGCGACCTGATTGAGTGGCTCATTTTCGAAGAAGAGTATTTCGCCGCCAACGCACCAGGGCGGGTGAGCCAGAACGGCATCTTCCTGCTCGGCCCGACCCTGATGGAATACGGCACCGATGCGCAGAAGGCGCGCTATCTGCCGGCTATGGCTTCTGGAGATGAAATCTGGGCACAGGCCTGGTCTGAGCCCGGAGCGGGGTCGGACATGGCGGCCATACGGACGAAAGCAGTTCGTGAGGGTGACACTTACGTGATCAACGGTCAGAAGATCTGGTCGTCGCGGGCGGTGTTTGCTGACTGGTGTTTCGGCCTCTTTCGCACGGATCCCGACAGCGCTCGCCACAAAGGTCTGTCCATGATCCTGCTGCCCCTGAACTCTCCCGGCGTGACGATACGCCCCATCGCCCAGCTTGACGGCGACCCGGGCTTTGCCGAGATCTTTTTCGATGACGTTCGGGTGCCTTCTGAGAATCTTCTGGGGCCGGAGCACGGCGGCTGGGGTGTGGCCATGGCGACTGCCGGCTTCGAGCGCGGTCTGATGCTCCGTTCGCCGGCGCGTTTTCAGCGCACGGCGGAAAAACTGCTGGCGCTTTACCGTGAAAATGAAGACACCGCGTCGCCCGCAACCCGCGCTGCGGTGACGCAGGCTTGGATGGATGCTCAGGCCTACTGCTACTCCACCTACATGACGGCGAGCAAACTCATGAATGGTGGTGCGGTAGGCCCCGAAACAAGCTGCAACAAAGTCTTCTGGTCGGAGCTCGATCGCGCGATGCATCGGGCAGCATTGTCTCTGTCCGGTGCAGCAGCGGAACTCGACGCTCCATGGCTCGACGGTTACATGTTTTCGCTGGCCGGGCCGATCTACGCCGGCGCCAACGAAATTCAACGCAACATCGTTGCCGAGCGGGTGCTCGGCATGCCGAGGGGTTGACCATGCGATTTCTGTTTTCTGAGGATCTCGAGACGTTGCGTGAAGGTACCCGCTCTTTTCTGGAGGGGCGAAACCCGGCCGAACGATTGCGTCAACAAGACAGCCCATCGTTATGGGGCGAGCTTGTGGAGATGGGTTTGCTGGATATTACCGACAGCCTGCCTCTTGCGGAATCAGTGGCTCTGTTTGAAGAGGTCGGTCGTGTGGCGCTGCCGGAGCCGCTGGCGGACACCGCAGCCATCGCTGTTCCAGTGCTCAGGTCGCTGGACGCCGCGGCCAAGCGAGCATCGACTTCCCGGGTAGCCGTTTGCCATCCCCTGTGTCCCTTCGCCAATCAGGCAGCAGACGCGGACCACATTCTTTACTTTGATGTCGACCGGGTGCTCCTGCTCAAGCCTGAGGAGGCGGAGCTGGCAACACAGGAAAGCATTGACCCCTGGCGGACCCTGAGCACCGTTCGACCGATTGGTGGCGAAGTGATTGCCGAAAGTTCCGGCGCCAGCGACTTTGCGGCGGCGCTCGGCGCTGTCGCTGCCTCGGCTGAGCTGCTTGGGCTTGCCGACCGGATGATTCGCATGGCCACGGATTACGCCGCAACGCGTGAGCAGTTCGGTAAACCCATCGGCACTTTTCAGGCGGTCAAACACCTTTTGGCCAATGCGCAGGTGAAGCTCGAGTTTGCCCGGCCCGTGGTCTATCGAGCTGGCTTTGCTCTGGAAACGCCGGGCCTAACCCGCGATATCGCAGTGGCGCATGCGAAAGTCGCGGCGACCGATGCGGCAATTTTTGCGGCCGAGCAGGCCATACAGGTACACGGTGGCATGGGCTATACGTTCGAAGCCGACCTGCATTTCTTCATGAAGCGAACCTGGGCGCTGGCGGCGATCTGGGGTAGCCGGGAACATCACCTGGGTGTCATCGATCAGGGTCTTTTTACTCAGTCAGTGGGTACGGGCCCGCAGAACAGTTTTCAACACAAAAAAGCAAACGGGAGCTAACGATGCCGGAAGCCTACATTATCGATGCCCTGCGCACGCCGACCGGACGGCGACGAGGCGGACTTGCAGATATTCATCCAGCGGATCTGGGTGGCCATGTGCTCAAAGCGCTGGTGGAACGCAACGATGTGCCGGCAGACGATTACGAAGACGTGATGTTCGGTTGTGTGGATACCATCGGACCGCTGGCCGGTGACATCGCCCGCACCTGTTGGCTCGCCGCTGGACTGCCGCTGCATGTGCCTGGTGTCACCATCGACCGACAGTGCGGCTCGTCTCAGCAGGCGGTGCATTTTGCCGCGCAGGCGGTCATGAGCGGAACCGCCGATGTAGTGGTCGCTGGCGGTGTGCAGGCGATGACGCAGATTCCCATCTCCGCGGCCATGCTGGCCGGCCAGGAGTACGGTTTTGGCGATCCCTTCACCGGCTCACCGGGATGGGTTGAGCGTTTTGGCGATGGGTTGGTTACCCAGTTCAACTCAGCGCAGATGATTGCCGACAAGTGGGGCATGTCCCGGGAAGACCTGGAGCGCTTCGCTATGACCTCCAACGAACGCGCTTTCGCGGCGATCGATGAAGGCCGCTTCGACCGGGAAATCGTACCGCTGGCCGGCATCGCCATGGACGAGACCCCGCGCAGGGGCACGACGCTCGAGGCCATGGCGGAGCTGAAGCCGCTTCAGGAAGGCGGCAAGATCACGGCTGCGGTTTCCAGCCAGACCTGCGATGCCGCATCGGCCATGCTCATCGTTTCGGAAGATGCGCTGAAACGCCACAACCTGACGCCTCGCGCTCGTATCCATCACATCAGCGTGCTGGCGGATGACCCCATCTGGATGCTCACCGCACCCATGCCGGCGACGCAGCGGGCTATGGAGAAAACCGGCATGAGCATGAGCGACATCGATCTGGTGGAAATCAACGAAGCGTTTGCACCGGTGGTGCTGGCCTGGCTGCACGAGACCGGTTACGACCCGGAGAAAACCAACGTCAACGGCGGCGCCATTGCGCTCGGCCATCCGCTGGGTGCTACCGGTACCAAACTCATGACGACGTTGCTGCATGAACTCGAGCGCACCGGCGGCCGCTACGGGCTTCAAACCATGTGTGAAGGTGGCGGGCAGGCGAACGTCACCATCATCGAGCGCCTGTCGTGAGCGCCGGCCTGTGTGAAGGCCGCACGGCAATTGTCACCGGCGCCGGCGGCGGGCTGGGTCGCGGATATGCTCTGGCCCTGGCCGCAGCGGGTGCAAATGTCGTGGTAAATGACATCAATCCGGATACCGCGGCCGCAACCGTGGCAGATATCGAGGCCGCCGGCGGCAGAGCGCTGGCCAACTCCGGAGACATCACCCGCCACGCGGCTGCCGGCGGTATTTTTCAGGCTACGCTCGACGCTTTCGGCGACGTTCATGCCATTGTCAACAACGCCGGTATCTGCCGCGATCGCATGTTCGCGAGCCTGACGGAAGAGGAATGGGATACGGTTATCGCAGTGCATCTGAAAGGCCACTACTGTCTCGCCAACCACGCGGCGAAGTACTGGCGCACGCGGGCCAAAGAGGGGGAGGCGGTCAGCGGCCGGCTGATCAATACAAGTTCCGGCGCCGGGCTGCTGGGTTCAGTCGGCCAATCCAACTACTCTGCTGCGAAAGCGGGCATTCTGGGGCTGACCCTCGTGCAGGCTGCGGAGCTCGGTCGCTACGGCGTGACCGCCAACGCGCTTGCACCTCAAGCGCGCACCGGCATGACGGAAGACGTGTTTGCCGACATGATGAAGCCGCCGGAAGACGGCAGCTTCGATCAGTTTGATCCCGCCAACGTGGCACCGCTTGTGGTCTGGCTGGCGAGCGAGGCGTCTGCGGAAGTGTCCGGGCGCTGCTTCGAAATCTTCGGCGGCAAGATCTCCATCGCCGACGGTTGGCGCGCGGGTCCCGAACTGGACAAGGGCGCCCGATGGGAAGCGGAAGAACTGACCGACGTGGTGAGCGATTTGCTGGGCCGTTCAACCGCGCCGCAGCCCGTATACGGAGCGTGATATGGACCTGACGAAAACACCTCCCTATCCGAAGAGCCACAACCTGCTGGAAGGCAAACAGGTGATCGTCACTGCGGCAGCGGGTACCGGCATCGGCTACTCCGCGGCGCGGCGTTGCATGGAGGAGGGCGCGGACGTGCTGATCTCCGATATCCATGAACGGCGTCTGCAGGACGCGGCCGAACGGCTCGAGGCCGAAGTCGGTCGCGCGCCGCGGCAGGTGCTGTGCAACGTCACCGAGCAGGCCGATGTCGATGCACTCTTTGCGGCTTGCGGGGATGTCGATGTGGTCATCAATAACGCCGGTCTCGGCGGCACCGCCAACCTTATGGACATGACCGACGAGCAGTGGTCGGTGGTTCTGGACGTGACGCTCAACGGCACGTTCCGCATGACCCGGGCGGCCATGCAGGCCATGAAAGCTTCCGGTGGTGTGATCGTCAACAACGCTTCAGTCCTCGGCTGGCGAGCGCAGAAAGGACAGGCGCATTACGCAGCCGCCAAGGCCGGCGTCATGGCGCTCACCCGATGTGCTGCGCTGGAAGGAGCAGACCATGGCATACGCATCAATGCCGTAGCACCCAGCATCGCCATGCACCCGTTTCTGGCCAAGGTCACGACGGATGAACTGCTTGAGGAGCTGACATCAAAAGAAGCCTACGGTCGGGCGGCGGAAGTATGGGAAGTGGCGAACGTGATGGTCTTTCTGGCCAGCGGTTACTCAACCTATATGACCGGAGAAACAGTCTCCGTATCGAGCCAGCGTGCATGAAGATTCAACTGAGTAAGCTAACGGAGGCCGTAGGTACGGCGTTGGGCCCCACTGAATGGCTGACCATCGAGCAGCCGCGCATCGATCAGTTCGCCGATGCGACGGAAGATCACCAGTGGATCCACACCGATCCGGAGAAGGCCAAAGTCGGCCCGTTCGGCGGCACGATTGCTCATGGCTACATGACCCTCGCTCTGGTGAACAAATTTCTTCCCGACCTCGTGACCGTCGAAGGGGCGTCCATGGGCGTGAACTACGGTTGCGACAAGGTGCGCTTCCCGTCGCCAGTCCCCGTCGGATCGCGATTGCGTGGCGTGGGTGAGATCGTTTCGGTCGAGCCGGTAAAGACCGGACTGCAGATGGTGGTTCGGGTAACAGTGGAAATAGAAGGGAATGAACGGCCAGCGTGTGTCGTTGACACCATCAGCCGGTTCTTTCCTTAGGAGAGGCGAAAAAAGTCAATGAGCGAACTGGCGGGAAAGGTCGCACTGATTACCGGTGCGGGTCAGGGGGTCGGGCAGGGCATTGCCCTGGCGCTGGCGCGAGCAGGTGTTTCTGTAGCCGTGACGGGCAGAACGTTGGCCAAATGCGAGAAGACCGTCGCCGAGATCGAGAAGCTCGGTGGCCGTGCGCTGGCCGTTCGTTGCGATGTGAAGAGCGCCGAGAATCTCGCGGCGGCGGTGGACGCAACCGTGCAGACTTTCGGCGGGCTGCAGATCCTCGTCAACAATGCCCAGGAAGTACCGATGGGCACGCTGGCACAAGTGACCGACGAAGCATTTGCGGCCGGGTTTGAATCCGGCCCGTTGGCGACCATGCGGCTGATGAAACTGGCTTATCCCCATCTTAAGGGCGACGGCGTCATCGTCAATCTGGCGAGCACCGCCGGCATGCGCTGGGACATGTCCGGTTACGGAGCCTACGCGGCGGTCAAGGAATCCATCCGTTCGCTGACCCGGGCTGCGGCTTGTG
>JAUIKX010000119.1 GCA_030430515.1 Gammaproteobacteria bacterium
GACAACGTACAGGCAGCGTGAGCAAGGAAAGGCATCGATGAGTATTGTGCAGGAATCTGTCGCGGAAGACGTCCAGAGTGTTGGCGACATCAACAACATCGCGGAGCAGGACTGGGACCAGTTTCTGACGTTCATGCTGGCAGGCGAAGAGTACGGTATCGATATTCTTCGTGTGCAGGAAATCAAAGGTCTGGACAGCGTTACCGAAATTCCTAACACGCCGGAGTACGTGTTGGGCGTAATCAATCTCAGAGGCAACGTCATCCCGGTCATCGATCTGAGAATGCGGTTCGGTATCGAATGTCAGGAGTACAACCGCACGACGGTGGTGATCGTCGTGCGAGTGCGCAAGGAAGAGCGGGAGCTGACCCTCGGCATCGTCGTCGACAACGTGACTGATGTCTACAACATCGATCCTGAGCGCATCGATGCCGCTCCGGAATTCGGCGCTCAGGTGGACACTTCGTTCGTTGCCGGCATTGCCGGGGTGGACGACGGCATGGTGATTCTGCTGGACGTGGACAAGGTCGCGTCCAGCGTTTCTGAGCTCAAGCAGAGTGAACTGGGAGCAAGATAGAGATCATGGATGAAAATGAAGAAATGAACGAATCGGCCGTTAACCCGGAAGAGAGCAAAACGGTAGACCCCGTCAGCACCGATGGACAAGAGCAAATCCAGGAGAAGAAAAGCATGGATGGCGATCAGCAAATGAAAGGCATGGTAGATGCAATCAACCGTTCTCAGGCGGTGATTGAGTTTGATCTTCAGGGAAACATTCTCAATGCAAACGATAACTTCTGCGGTGCCATGGGCTATGAGGCGGATGAAATCATCGGTCAGCACCACAGAATATTTGTGGACCCGGCCTATGCCGCTTCTGCTGAATATGAAGGTTTCTGGAAGACGCTCGCTACCGGCAAGTTCGAGGCGGGAGAATTCTGCCGTTACGCAAAAGATGGGAGCGAGGTGTGGATCCGCGCCTCTTACAATCCGATTTTCGGGGCGAACGGTGACGTTGAACGCGTCGTCAAATTTGCCTTCGACGTGACGGCTGAGAAAGATCTTTCACGCGACGCTGCGTTCAAGAGCCGCGCGTTCGTCGATTCCCAGATTGCCATGATGATTGTGGACCGAGATCTCGTGGTCACCGATCTCAATGAATCCAGCAAAGAGATGCTCAGAGTTCATGAGGCGACGTTTAAGGCAACCTGGCCGACCTTCACTGCGGACGCCATTGTCGGAACGTGTATCGACATGTTCCACAAAGACCCTTCACATCAACGGAAGCTTCTTTCTGACCCGAACAACCTGCCTTACCGCACGGACATCAGTGTTGCCGACCTGAAGTTCAGCTTGAGCGTTTGCGCTGTCGTCAACGATGAGGGCGAATACGTGGGTAACATCCTCGAGTGGCGCGATGTAACGGCTGCTCGTATCAACGATGGAAAGCTCAGCGCCATCACTCGGGGGCAGAGCGTAGCGGAGTTCGATTGCAACGGCCGCTTCCTGGTCGTGAATGACAATTTCTGCCGAGTGTTCGGTTGCACCGAGCCGGAGGTGATCGGTCAGAGCGAGCAGATGTTCGTCGATGCGGTTGAGGATACCGAATACGCACAGACCTGGAGCCGACTGGCGGCGGGCGAAGATGTTGACGGCGAGTTCCCACGCCGCACCCAGGGTGGCGCTGAGCTCTGGGCGAGCTGTCAGTACTATCCGCTGATCGGTGCTGACGGAGCCCTGGAGCGGGTGCTTCTGTTCGTTTCCGATGTCACCGAGCAGCGCAAGCTCAGCCGAGATACCGAAAAGATACTCGGCGAGGCCGTTCGGGTAGTGACGGCGCTTGCAGGCGGAGATCTGTCCGATAAGGTTGTCGGTGAATTCGATGGCGAGTTCGCGCACCTGCAGGGCAACCTCAACCAGTGTGTCGACACGTTGACGGAAATGGCCAACCGAATCCGCAACTCCTGCGACAACATCGTCCGTTCGGCGTCCGAGATTGCTCAGGGCAACCTGAATCTCAGCAAGCGCACGGAGCAGCAGGCAGCGAGCCTCGAGGAAACGGCATCCGCCATGGAGCAGCTCACCAGCACGGTTAAGCAGAACGCCGATTCGGCGAAAACGGCCAACCAGCTCGCCGTGGGTGCACGCGATGAAGCCGAGAAAGGGGGTGAAGTGGTGTCTGGTGCCATCGACGCCATGGCCGCCATCAACGAATCGTCCAAGGAAATCTCCGACATCATCGGTGTGATCGAAGAGATCGCCTTCCAGACCAACCTCCTGGCGCTCAACGCGGCGGTCGAGGCAGCCCGGGCAGGGGAGCAGGGACGCGGCTTCGCGGTCGTGGCTTCCGAGGTGCGCAATCTTGCGCAACGCAGCTCCTCGGCGGCGAAAGAAATTACCACGCTGATCAAAGACAGCGTGCAGAAGGTGGAAGAAGGCTCGAAGCTGGTGAATGCGTCCGGCGAGACCCTCGGCCAGATCGTCGATTCGGTGCGCAAGGTCAGCGACATCATCGAGGAGATCTCCGCGGCGAGCGAAGAGCAGTCGTCAGGCATTCAGGAGATCAGTACCGCGGTGCAGCAGATGGACCAGATGACCCAGCAGAATGCGGCGATGGTCGAAGAAGCAGCCGCAGCGAGCTCCTCCATGGACAACGATGCCACCGACATGCAGCGGCTGGTGTCGTTCTTCAAGGTGGGTGCGAGCGCTCAGGATGTCTTCATGCAGGGGCAGACGCAGACGGCGGTGCCGCTTTCGGGCTCCGATGTGCCGGTGAACGGTTCGTTTGCCGCGCAGCAGAATGCCGGTCCGGCCTTGTCGGATGATGACTGGCAGGAATTCTAAACCCGCGACCTAGGTGGATCTGAGTGAAGTCCGAGCCGAACGCCAGCTATCAGTTTGCTTTAGCGCTCCTGAAGCTGGCGCTCAACACCCACCAGGAAGCATCTGCTGAGCTCACCGGAGAGATGACGGCGCTGCTCCAGACGCTCGACGAGCAGGCTTCCGGTGAGCTGGCCGAGCGGGCCAGGAAGCTCATGGTGACCATGCAGTCGCAGGACATCGTCGAGCAAAGGCTGGCCCATGTGATCAGTTTGCTCGAAGTGGAGTCGGTGGATATCGAAGCCGTTCTTTCGGAGCGCGAGGAGAAAGGCCTGTTCCAGATCGTGGACGGGCAGGTCTTTGATCAGCATGACGGCGGGTCCATCGAACTGTTCTAGCCGCTGACCGCCAGATTCGCGGGTTTGCCTTTCACCGGTTAAACAGGTTTTACTTCCTCGCTTGAGGCATATTCACCAGGAGAGGAAATGAACCATTTCGATGTGGCGATCGTCGGCGCCGGGCTTTCCGGCATCGGCACCGCATACCACCTGCAGGAACGCTGCCCGGGAAAGACTTATGTGATTCTCGAAGCGCGCGACCGCATTGGCGGTACCTGGGATCTCTTCCGCTATCCCGGCATCCGTTCCGACAGCGACATGCATACGCTCGGCTTCAGCTTCAAGCCCTGGGTGGAAGCGAAGTCCATTGCCGATGGACCGAGCATTCTCAAGTATGTTCAGGATACGGCTGAAGAAAATCGTATCCGGCAGAACATACGCTTCGGCCGGAAGGTAACCCGTGCTGACTGGTCGAGCGAGGACGCGACATGGACCGTAACGACGCAAAGCGCGGACGGTGCCGATGAGGAACGCTTCACCTGCAACTTTCTGTCGATGTGCGCCGGCTACTACAGCTATGAGCAGCCGTTCGATGCCAAGCTGCCGGAGATTGATTCTTTTGGCGGGCAGGTGGTTCATCCGCAGTTCTGGCCGGAGGCGTTGGACTACAGCGGCAAGCGTGTCGTCGTCATCGGCAGCGGCGCTACCGCCATGACCCTCGTGCCGTCCATGGCGGATACGGCAGGGCATGTCACCATGGTGCAGCGCTCGCCGACGTACGTGGCGTCACGGCCCTGGGAGGACAAGATAGCCAACACGCTGCGCAAGTGGCTTCCGGATCGGTGGGCTTACGCCATCACCCGGCTCAAAAACGTGCAGATGCAGCGATTTATCTACAATCGCACCCGAACGAACCCGGAAAAAGTGCGCGAGGCCCTCCTTGGTGTGGCGCGCAAGAAGCTGGGCGAGGACTACGTAGCAGAGCATTTCACGCCCCGTTACGACCCTTGGGACCAGCGGCTCTGCCTGATTCCGGACGGCGACCTGTTCAAGTCGATCAACGACGGAAAGGCATCGGTCGAAACGGGCAACATCGAGCGGATCACACCAGAAGGTGTGCTGATGGAATCCGGCGAGCTGGTACCGGCGGATATCATCGTCACCGCCACCGGGCTGAATCTTGTGGTGTTGGGCGGTGCGGAGTTCTCGGTAGACGGTCAGACCGTGAACTTTCCCGAGACGTTTACCTACAAAGGCATGATGTACTCCGGGGTGCCCAACATGGTGCAGACCTTCGGCTACATCAACGCCTCCTGGACTCTTCGCGCAGATCTGACCGCGGAGTACATCTGCAGGCTCATCAACAGGATGGACGAGCTCGACAAGCCGGTGGTGGTGCCGGAGCTGACAGAGGCGGATCGAAACATGACGGCGCGCCCCTGGATCGACGATTTTTCAGCGGGCTACATGCAGCGGGTGATGCACCTGTTTCCGAAGCAGGGGGATCACGCGCCCTGGCTCAATACGCAGGATTTTGCTGCTGACAAGAAGATGGTGAGGCGTGCACCGCTTGAAGATGGTCGCTTGACGTTCGCCGACCGGCAGCCAGCCTCCGAGCAGAAGGCGGTGTCTGCTGGCTAGGTAATCACGTCCGGCGCATCGCGTCCGGTGCGTTCGCGGATGCCCGCAAGGGTATCCGCGAGCTCGATCAGGGGCTGCATACGTGTCTGGGTCTCCAGGTTCTGCTTGCCCGTATCCGCCTCGAAGGCTTCGAGATAGACGCGCAGTGTGGCTCCGACGGTACCCGTGCCGGATAGCCGGTAGACGATCCTCGAACCGTCCTCGAAGCCGATGCGAATGCCTTGCTGCTCGGTTCTGCTGCCATCGACCGGGTCCTCGTACGCAAAGTCGTCAGCCCAGGCAATGTCGTGTGTGCCGGGCAGATGGGGCAGGCTGCTGCGAAGGTGGTTCATCAGCTCGGTTGCGGCACCTGCATCGACGCCCTCATAGTCGTGGCGGGTGTAGTAGTTGCGGCCGAAGGTCGCCCAGTGCTCGGTCACAATCTGCGCGACGGACTGCTTCCTGACGGCGAGCAGATTGAGCCAGAACAGCACCGCCCAGAGCCCATCCTTTTCACGAACATGGTTGGAGCCGGTGCCGAAACTTTCTTCACCGCATAGTGTGATCCGTCCCGCGTCGAGCAGATTGCCGAAGAACTTCCAGCCGGTGGGCGTTTCGAAGGCTTCGATGCCGAGTTGCTGTGCTACCCGGTCTGCGGCGGCGCTGGTGGGCATGGAGCGGGCCACACCGCTGATGCCGTCCTGGTAGCCCCTGATCAGGTGAGCGTTGGCGGCCATCACCGCCAGGCTGTCGCTCGGGGTGACGAAGAAATTGCGGCCCAGGATCATATTTCGGTCGCCGTCCCCATCTGAGGCCGCGGCAAAGTCTGCGCCGTCTTCGCCTGTCGTGAGTTCTACGGCTTCGTGGGCGTGGGTCAGATTGGGGTCGGGGTGACCGCCACCGAAATCTGGAAGCGGGGTAGCGTTGATCACGGCACTTTCCGGAGCACCCAGCCTGTTGACGAGAATCTCAGTCGCGTAGGGCCCGGTAATCGCGTGCATGGCATCGAAGCATAGTCTGAATGTGCCGCCACCGATGAGGTTCCGGATCGCGTCGAAATCGAACAGCTCAGCCATGAGATCGGCATAGTCCGCCACCGGATCGATGACCTCGACGGTCATCTCGCCGATCTTCTGCCTGCCGATGGTCTGAAGATCGATATCGGCGCATTCGATCGTGCGGTACTTCTGGATGCTCTGCGTGCGTTTATGGATCGCATCCGTGACCGATTCGGGCGCCGGGCCGCCATTGGGTGTGTTGAACTTGATGCCGAAGTCGCCGTCAGGGCCGCCGGGGTTGTGGCTGGCGGACAGGACGATACCGCCACGTGTCTCGAACTTGCGGATGAGGTGTGAAACCGCTGGTGTAGACAGCAGTCCGTTCTGACCAACGAGCGCACGGGCCGCACCGTTGGCCGCCGCCATGCGCAGAATGATCTGAATGGCTGCAAGGTTGAAGTAGCGACCATCGCCCCCGATGACGAGCGTGCCACCGACGAGATCCGGGCGGACATCGAAGATGGCTTGCACGAAGTTTTCCAGATAGCCGCTTTCCTGGAAGCGGGTCACCTTCTTGCGGAGCCCCGATGTGCCCGGTTTCTGGTCGTCAAAGGGCGTGGTGGCGATCTCTCGAATGGTCATGCTGTGTTCAGGCCTGAATGATGGCGCGGGCCGTTCCGAAGACTCGCGTCTCGCCGGCATCGTTGGTGACCGTCAGGTCGATCTCCACTTCACCGGTGTCTTCATCGATATCCGTGACCACGCCGTTGATGTGTGCCGGCTGGTCAGCGAGTAACGGTGCGCGGAATACGGTATCGATGTTGCGGATGTCGGCATTGGGCGCCCACCGATGAATCATCGCTGCCAGAAAACCCTGGCTCATGATGCCGGGCACCAGCGCACCGGGCAGGCCTTCTTTCTTTGCAGCTTCGTGATCCGTGAAGCGTGCGCCCATCCAGCCTGCGGCTTCGCAGAAGCGGGTGATGTTTGGAATACCGGTATCAGGGTCGAATACCGGCAGCTCTTCGCCGAATTCAATGTCGCTGAGTTTTTCGATGGTCATGATGCGGGTTTCTCCCGGATGACGATGCTGGTATCTGCCGTTGCGAGCAGCGTGTTGTCGGGATCAGTGAGCTCCATGCGGATCACGGTAAACACCATGCGTCCCGAGCGACCCGTTTTGGTGTAGATGTCATGTACATGGGTGCGTGCGGTGATCGGTATGCCCGGGCGAATCGGTTCGATGGGCGAAACGGCTTTGCCGGCGTCCATTCCCAGCCCGTTGAATTTCGGATAGCCATCAGGCAGGCGCTTACCCGGGTGCAGGCTGGTTGGGAAGGTCGGCGGGGCCTGGAAGTCCTCGTGTGTGGGGTCGGTGTAGCGCGCAGCGCTCTCCCCGCAGGCCGTAGCGTAGACCGCGAGCTTCTGCGCGTCGAAGGTCAGTGTCTGCTCATCGTAGACCTGACCGACGAACTGCGCTTTGGCTGCATCGATATCAGCGTGTTCGCTCATGTGTTTTGCTCCCTGAATGTGACTGCTTCGAATTCTTCCGCCTTGAGCGCCGCCACGAGTTGCTCCTCGCTGGTGATGTCGCTGTTGAAGCGTGTGGCGCATCGACCGATGTGGCTGACAATGTGTGCATCGCTGCCGCCGATGCCGAGGTAACCGTTGGCCTCTGCCATGGTCTGAGCGATTTCGTCTTCGTTGTCGCGGCTGCCGCCGTTGTAGGTCTCGACGATACGCACACCCTCCGGTATGCCGTAGGTATCGATGTGGGCGTGCATGCCGACCCGTGGTCGGCCGGGATGGCAGGGCACTGCGACGGCGCCATGTTTTTCGCAGGCAGCAATTACGTCAGCAAGTTTCAGGTGGGTGTTGGAGAAATCGAACTCGCCCGTGAGTGCTTCTGTGACGCCGAAGACGAGCACGTGACCGTACTCGGTTTCCACCTCCGCACCCTTGAGAATGACCAGTTCGTTCTTCGCGGCGAGTTCAGAGTAGTCGGATTCGAAGTCGAACTGCCTGTGCTCCGTGAGAACGAAGCCGTCGATGGGGATGTTCTTCGTGCGGATCCACTGGCAGTAGTTCGAGACCTTGGCACGGCCATCGTCGGATTTGATGGAGTGCGCGTGCAGATCCAGTATCACGATGAAGCCTCCTTCAGGTTTGCCCATGCCGCCTTGACCTGCCGCTCGAGGTCTTCCGGGGTGCCGGAGTTGTCGATGACGATGTCGGACTGTGCTTCCCGCTCCGCATTGGAAAGCTGTGCATCGATCCGCGCCTGCACGGCCTCGGCGTCGATGCCGTCCCGGGCGGTAGCGCGCTCGATGGCCACCTCCGGCGCGACGACCACGCACCAGACCTGGTCCACCGTCTTGTGCCAGCCGGCCTCGAACATGACTGCTGCTTCGAGAACGATGATGCAGCCCGGGTTTTCGGCCCGCGCAGCGGCCATCTCTTCGTTGGCGAGATTGCGGATTTCAGGCCAGACGATATCGGTCAGGCGCTTCAGCGCGTCGTCGTCACCAAACACCTTGCCGCCGAGCACTTTGCGGTCGATCTGGCCATTTTCCGCAACCACGTCATCACCGAATGCAGCCACCACTGCGGCAAACGCCGGGCGGTCAGGCTCATACGCTCTATGGCCGAGTTTGTCTGCGTCGATGACGTATGCGCCCAGCTCGCCGAGCAGCCGGGCAGCGGTGGATTTGCCGGAAGCGATGCCGCCGGTTAGACCGATGATCACGATGATTTGTCCAAGGCTAAAACCAACCATTGTATCGCATTCTGTTGGCAACTCATGCCCGGCGTGGCAGGCTCGCTGGCGTGCTGAATATCGAATTTCAACTTCATGATGGTCGTCGGGTGCCGGTGCAGGTCGCCGAAGGCGCCACCGTCATGGATGCTGCCCTGGACAACGGTGTGCCGGGCATCATCGCCCAGTGCGGCGGTGGATGTACCTGCTGTACCTGCCACTGCTATTTGCCGCAGGCCTGGCTCAGCTCGTTCGAAGCCGCCTCGGAGGATGAGCTGGCGCTTCTTGAGTATGCGTGGGAGCTCAGGCCGGCGAGCCGGCTGGCCTGCCAGCTCAGGCTGGGTGTGCATCACGATGGGCTTGTTGTCGAGGTGCCGGAGCGGCAGAGCCTCAACGGGTGACGTCGAGAGCTAGCGAACCTCCACCACCTGGATCTGCGCGGCGCTGAGGCCTTCGTTCAACGCACCCGAGCGGAAGCCTTTCAGGTCGAGCGAGACGTAACGATAGCCGGTAGCGCGAATGGCCTGTTCCAGGTCCTCGCGCTGACTGAAGAGCTTCTCGAACTCTTCGGGAAGTATCTCGAGCCTGGCCACCTCGCCGTGGTGGCGCACCCTGAACTGGCTGAAGCCCGCCTGCGAGAGCACATCTTCAGCGGCCTCTACCTGAGCGAGCAGGGCTTCGGTAATGGCAGTGCCGTAAGGAAAGCGGCTCGACAGGCAGGCGGCTTGGGGCTTGTGCGCGTTTTCGAGCCCCAGTGCTTCGGCCAGAGCCCGCACGTCGGCTTTGCGCAGGCCCGCCTCGACCAGCGGCGATCGCACCTCGAACTGCTCGGCCGCCTTCAGGCCAGGGCGATGGTCGCCGAGGTCATCCAGATTGGTACCGTTAAGTAGGGTCCTGTAACCCTTTGCGGCTGCCAGCTCACCCATCTGTTTGTACAAAGACGATTTGCAGTAAAAACAACGGTTTACGGGGTTTTCGCGATACTTTTTATTGGCTATTTCATCCGTCTCGATGACTTCGTGGGCAAGTCCCCAATCCCGGGCCAGTTTGCGCGCAAGCGCCAGGTCACTGCGTTTCAGGCTGGCGGTTGCAGAGGTGACGGCCAGAGCATTCTCGCCCAGCACCTGACCGGCGATGAAGGCCACCAGCGAGCTGTCGACGCCGCCGGAGAAGGCGATCAGCGCGCGGTCGAGCGGCTCTATGGCGTCTCTGACGGCCTGATAGTGCGCTTGATGTTCGGGGTTCATGTGCCGATCCTGTTGATTCTGTTGGCCAGATGTCCGGCGCCGAAACCGTTGTCGATGTTGACGACGCTCACGCCGCTGGCGCAGCTCGACAGCATGCCGAGGAGTGCCGCGATACCGCCGAAAGACGCGCCGTAGCCAACCGAAGTCGGCACGGCGATGACCGGTGCGGCCACTAGGCCGCCGACGACGCTCGGCAGCGCGCCCTCCATGCCGGCGACCACAACGACAACCCGGCTCGATCGTATCTCGTCGATGCGGTCCAGCAGCCGGTGCAGGCCGGCGACCCCGACGTCGTTGATGCGCAGTACCGGGCTGCCGAGGAATT
>JAUIKX010000376.1 GCA_030430515.1 Gammaproteobacteria bacterium
GAAGTCCAGTTCGTGCACGATGAGATCCCAATGCCGGGCGCTGTGCTCCCAGGGGCACTGCCGGCCGGCGACCTGGCAGCCGAAACGGCGGCTGAACGCATCTTTCAGAGCGTCGCGCACCAGCGGCATCGGGTCGATGATGAGAACGGATCGGAGAGGCATTCCGCGAAGGTATCAGACAAAGGAGCAGACGCTGTGTGTGATATTGCACAACAACGGCGTGCGCGAGCCGGGCGTGCTAACATCCGCGGTCGCGGTTTGGCGATGGTACCGCGACCTGTGCGAGCAGATTTCTCGCGGACTTTGAGCAGTTGATGATGGCGGAATTCACCTACAGCGATGTGCAAACCGGGGCACCGGTCACCATACATTTCGAAGAGCGCGGCTCAGGGCCTGCCGTTCTGCTCATTGCGCCGGGGGGCATGAAGTCTGCGATCCCGCTCTGGGGCAACGCACCGTTCAATCCCTTTGAGGCCTGGAGCGGTGCGTTTCGCGTGATCGCGATGGATCAGCGCAATGCCGGAAGGTCCACCGGGCCGGTGCACGCTCAGCATGGCTGGCAGACCTATGCGCAAGATCAGCTTGCGTTGCTGGATCACCTGGAAGTCGACAGATTCGCGGTTGCGGGCATGTGTATCGGCGGCCCATACAGCCTGGGTCTGGTACAGGCCGTGCCCGAGCGCGTGACGTCGGTCGTCATCTTTCAGACGATCGGTCTTACAGATAATCGGCAGGCCTTCTACGATATGTACGATGCCTGGCAGCAGGAGCTGGCGCCGAACCGACCGGATGTCGGTGCTGAAGACTGGCAGGGGCTCCGTGAAAACATGTACGGCGGCGAAGATTTTCTCTTCAACACCGATGAGGCGGAACTCGCGCGGATGAGCACGCCGATACTGGCGCTGATGGGACAGGACCTCTATCACCCAGAGCAGAGCAGCCGCAGGCTGGTAAAGGCAGCACCCAACGCGCAGCTCATCGAGCACTGGAAGACGGGCGACGGCATAGACGCCGGGCGCCAGCGCACTCTGGATTTCCTAAAAACTCACAACTCATGAACCCAAACATTGATCAGGAGACCGACTCATGACCCTAGTGGCCATCTTTGAAACATCGAAAGGCACCATCCGCACCGACCTTTACGCGGATCAGGCGCCGGTAACCGTTGCTAACTTCATCAACCTGGCAAAGCGCGGTTTCTACGATGGCCTTAGCTTTCACCGGGTGATCGCAGACTTCATGATCCAGGGTGGGTGCCCGCTGGGCACCGGTACGGGCGGTCCTGGATACCGGTTCGAAGATGAGTTCGATGCGAGCCTCCGGCACGATGCGCCCGGTAAGTTGTCCATGGCCAACGCAGGCCCGGGCACCAATGGTTCGCAGTTTTTCATTACCCACGTGGCCACGCCCTGGCTGGACGATGCGCACAGCATATTCGGCGCCGTTCAGGGTGACGCCGACCAGGACGTCGTTAACGCGATTGAGCAGGGTGACAACATCGTATCCATCACCATCGAAGGTGATGCAGACGCGCACCTCGAGGCCAACGCAGATCGCGTTGCGGACTGGAATAAGGCGCTCGACTAACCCTTCTTGGGTGGCAGCGGCGGAATCACCGCCGCTGCACCTTCGCGGGCGATGCGCATGATCAGCGGCAGGTGCTGGCGGCCTATGAATACCTCGCCCTCGATGCGAAAAGCCGGCACATCGAAGATACCCAGCGCCTCGAGTGGGCTCTCCAGGCTGCTGCTGACGAACTCACCCTCTACTCCCAGATCCGTAAGCAACTCGCGGAAGAACGCCTCATCCATCACGCGCTCTTCTCCCATCCAGTAGTGCTGAAAGCAGCGTTCCAGAAAGGGTGCGCCAAGGTCTGTCTG
>JAUIKX010000377.1 GCA_030430515.1 Gammaproteobacteria bacterium
GTCGGAATCGGAAAGAAGCAGGATGTAAGCCGGCAGAAACGTCGGCGCGTGGAGCAGTCGGAAACCGGTTTGCCCAAGCATGCCGTGCACCAGATGTACGACGAAGTTGCGGGTCAGGTGGCGGCGCACGGCGATATCAAAGCGGCGCTCAGCCCGACGCTGTTCACGACTCATCGAAAAGTGTCCTCGCAGTCAGCTGAAACGTGATTCCGTTCCAGATTTTTCTATACATTTCAATAATCTGAGGGCTCATTCTTAGAGACTGGTTGGAGCCCATGGATGAGCCCGTCCGCAGTATCTACCCCGGTCAGTTCGCGCCGGTGCCCGACCTGCTGCATGTCGCCATTCCCCGCGTCGAAATCGCCGCCGAGATGGTAGCCCGCGGCGAGCATGAAGCGCTGAACGACGTCTGCCTGAGCGTGGCTCTCGTCGCCGATGCCATCGGCGCGGCACTTCTGGAAGATTGACCTCAGTTAGAGGTGTTCCGTCCGGTTGAAGAAATTCACGTGGGGCTGGGGCTCCAGGACCAGTTCCGTCAGCCCGCAATTATCGCAGAGATAGTGCGGCCATTGGCGAATATCCCGGTCCAGCAGGTGCGCAAGCGCTACGGCGAGACAGGCGCCATGGCTCACGACCAGTACCGATCCTTCATGGGCTTTGTGGATATTCTGCAGTGCTGGCACCAGCCGGCTCGCTACCGCCAGCACGCTCTCTCCGCCCGGCGGGGTGAAATCGGGCTCTTTACGGGTGCGGTTCATAAAGTCGTACTCTCGGGCGAGAAACGAAAACGGCATGTCTTCCCACTCCCCGATGGACCATTCCCGCAGCTCCTGGTGCACTACCGCATCGAGACCGAACGTCTTCGCCGAGGGTGCGGCGGTATTCCGGCAGCGTGACAGCGGGCTGACGTAGATCGCGTCGAAGGCGTAACCCCGCTGCTGAAGAATTTTCGCGGTGCGTTTGGCCTGGCGCTTTCCGCGCCAGGTGAGCGCGCTGTCGGTGGAGCCATGCCAGCGCCCATCCTTGTTTGCGCCGATCTGCCCGTGTCGCACCAGCAGCAGCCTGTCAGCCATTTTTGCCTCCGAAAGCCGCCCGCTCGGACACCAGGCAGGCAATCAGGTCACCCTCGACGTTCACCGCTGTGCGAAAGGTATCCAGAGGCCGCTCGATCAGCAGCAGTATGGCGATACCCTCAAGAGGTATACCCGCAGCGAGTAGCACCATCTGCATACCCGCCATGGAGCCGGAGGGTATCCCCGGGGCGCCGATCGAGGCCACCATGGCAACGAAAAACACCGCGAAAATGCCCGCGCTGCCGAGCTCTACCCCAAATAGGTATGCAAGAAATATCGCGGCGATGCCCTCGAAAAGCGCTGTGCCGTCCATGTTGATGGTCGCACCCAGGGGCAGTACGAAGCTGGCGGTGCTGCGTCTGATGCCCAGGTTGTCTTCGGCGGCCTGCATGGAAACTGGCAGGGTGGCGGCGCTGGATGAGGTCGTCAGTGCCACGAACATGGCCTCGCCGATACTTCGAAAGAGCCTCAGAGGGTTCACACCGCCTATCAGCCAGGCAATGAGCGGCAGCACGATGAATCCATGTACGGCGGTTGCGCCAACTACGACGAAGGCAAAGCTGACAATCTGGCTGACCAATTCGGTTTCGATGCTGGCCGCTAGCCCATAGACGATACCCAGAATGCCGATGGGTGCCAGGCGAACGATCCAGCCGGCCACTCGGTAAATGACATCCGTCGCCTGATGCACCAGGTCCGGAATCTGGGACTCTTTGGGCAGCACCAGCAGGCCGGCCACACCAAAGAGCACCGCATTGGCAACGATGCCCAGAATGTTGAGATCCGCAAGGGCG
>JAUIKX010000378.1 GCA_030430515.1 Gammaproteobacteria bacterium
TGGAGATCGACAAGCGGCACGACGTTTTTTCTTCCGACTTCAGCCTGGGCGGTGTCACCATTCAGGGGCGACCGTCCTCCACCGGCGAGCTGCCCATGTTCATCCAGATGGACCCGCCGCTGCACGATGTGCAACGCAAAGCGGTGGCGCCGATGTTCACGCAGCGCTCGCTGGCGGAGCTCGAAGGTCTCATCCGTCAGCGCGCTGGCGGCATTCTCGACGCGTTGCCGGTGGGGGAGACCTTTGATTGGGTACCCAGCGTATCGGTTGAACTCACGAGCCAGATGCTCGCCACACTTTTCGACGTGCCGCAGGAAGACCGGCTGAAGCTGATTGGTTGGTCGAACACGGTGAGCAATGCAGACAACCCGGAATACGTCAGCGATGCCGCACAGTTCTGGGAGGCGCTCGCCGAGTGCGGCGACTACTTTCATGCGCTGTGGAAGAAAAAACGCGCGGAGCCTGCTCGATTCGATCTGCTGTCGATGCTGAGCCACGGTGCCGCGACCCGCGACATGGATCAGCGTCAGCTCCTCGGCAACGTCATCCTGCTGATGGTTGGCGGCAACGACACCACGCGCAACTCCATCAGCGGAGGGCTGGCTGCCCTCAACGAATTTCCCGCGGAGTACGATAAGCTGAAGGCGAATCCGCAGCTCGTGGTGAGCATGGTGCCGGAGATCATTCGCTGGCAGACGCCGCTCGTGCATATGCGCCGCACGGCGCTCGATGACGTTACCTTCCGCGGCCGCGATATCCGCAAACACGACACGGTGGTGATGTGGTACATCTCCGGCAATCGCGATGAGCGGGCCATCAAGGATCCCGATCAGTTCATCATCGACCGCGCAAACCCGCGCCTGCACCTGAGCTTCGGTTTCGGCATACATCGATGCCTCGGCAACCGGCTGGCGGAAATGCAGCTTCGCGTATTGTGGGAAGAAATTCTGCGCCGCTTCGAGCATATCGAAACGGTGGCGCCGCCGGCACGTCAGAGCTCACCGCTGTTCCGTGCCATTCAGAGCCTGCCGGTGCGCATCACCGCCCGATCTGCCTGACTGCCGCCAGCTCCCGGGCGAACACCTCCGGTTCGTCGAGAAACGGCGTGTGGGCGCTGTTCTCCAGAAGCACCAGGCGTTTGTGCGGTGCCTCGAGTTCCTGCCAGAAGAAGTCTTCGGCGAGTACGCTGGGTGTCTGCCAGTCGTGGCGCCCGAGCAGAAAGATCACCGGTACCGGAAACGACCGGCCACCCGTGCGCACATCGTAGCGTTCGATGGCCTGGTAGAGCGGTGCCCATAGCTCGGTGAGGTCGCGGAAGAAGAACGTTGCCTCATGCAGGCTGTAGTCGGGTGATCGGAACAGTAGCGCTGCAAGTTCCCGGTAGGTGCGTGGCCCGTAGCGGTGGCTCAGGCCAACGCCGTAGGCGGTCTGCCAGTAGCGCAGGGTTTCCATGTGCTCTATCGGCAGGCTGCCATCCGCGCGGGGGTAGGGGGCGAGGGCTTCCAGCTCGGCGACGGCTTCCGCATGCTGCATGCGTTGCGCCAGGTGCAGGGTGTGTGTGTAGCCGGTGCGTTCGTTGGTGGCGATGTCTACCACCATGCCGGTGGCGATGTAGGCGCTGAACCAGTCGGGCCTCGCGCGCACCAGGTCGCTGCCGAGCATCGTGCCCCAGGAGTGACCGAGCAGGTAGATGCGCTGCTTGTCGGTAAACGTGCGTGCCCAATCTGCCACCGCCTCGGCGTCGGCCAGCATATCGGCATAGGAGGGTGGCGGTACGGTTTGCGAGAAATAGGTCTTGCCGCTAGCGCGCTGATCCCACTGCACCACGTTGAAGTGCTGCTCCCAGGCATTCTGGTAG
>JAUIKX010000120.1 GCA_030430515.1 Gammaproteobacteria bacterium
TCCCGAACCGTAGAAATCGGGCATCTCCGCGGTCTCACCGCCGGCCAGCGCGCACCCGGCCAGTTCGCACGCACGAGCGATGCCTGTGATCACGCGCTCCGCGACATCCAGCTCCAGCTTGCCCGTGGCGTAGTAATCGAGGAACAGAAACGGCTCAGCTCCGGTGACCAGCAGGTCGTTGACGCACATGGCCACGAGATCCTGACCGACGGTGTCGTGCTTGTCGTAGTCGAAGGCCAGTTTGAGTTTCGTGCCTACCCCATCGGTACCGGTGACCAGAACGGGCTGGCGGTAACCTGCCGGCAGCTCGGCCATTGCGGCGAATCCGCCGAGCCCGCCGAGCAGTTCCGGGCGGCGGGTGGCCTTTGCCGCCGGGCCAATGCGCTTCACCAGCTCCGCGCCGGCTTCTGTATCTACCCCTGCGCCTTTGTAGGTCAGCGATCTGTCGTCGGTCTGGCTCACGTGGTCTTCCATCTTCCGTAGGCGGCATTCTACAGCGAGTTTTCTGTAGAATCGCGCGCATGAAAAAAACCGCATGGATTCGCCGGCACCTCTGGGTGGCCGGTTTGCTCATCGGCTGTCTCGGGTCTGGCGTCCGGGCGACGGAAACCGTCGACTGGATGTACGAAGCCCGGGTGCCGGTTGAGGATCAGAGTGTCGAGGCACGGCAGGACGCTGCGGGTGAAGGCCTCATCACTGTGCTGTCCAGGATATCCGGGCGTCAGAACCTGGCCGAGGATGCCGATCTGACGGCGGAGCTCGGCGACGCTCAGAACCTGGTCAGCCGCTTCAGCTATGAGAGCGATTGGCAGGATGGGGTGCGTCAGAGCTATCTGCGGTTTCGATTTGAGCCCCGCGCTGTCCAATCTCTGGTTCGCAGCGCGCAGCTGCCCATCTGGTCTTCGCGGCGCCCGCACATCGTTTCCTGGATCGCCCGAACTCTGGAGGGGGAAGAAGTCATCATCGGCAGCACGCCTGAGGATTCGGCTCAGGCGGCAATCGATGATCAGGCCTGGCTGCGAGGGCTGCCGTTGACGGTGCCCGCAGAACTGCCGCCCGCCCACTTGCTGGACGACGGTTTGAGCGAATCCCTCCTGATGCATGCCGAGTCTTTGAGCGCCGATGCGTTGCTGGTCGGTAGCATCATCGAAACGGCTGATGTGGTTCGAGGGCATTTCGAGTTCGGCGAACTTTCAGGACAGGGCGCACCCGAGGTTTTCAGCCTTCGCGGGGACAGTGTGGAAGCGCTGCTGCGCGCCGCCGTAGATCGTGTCAGCGGCGAGCTTGCTGTGCGTTACGCGGTGGTTGGCGATGAGTCTGGTCTCGTGCGGCTGCATGTGGCTGGCATCAATGATATCCAGGGGTATGCGAAGATGATGCGGTACCTGGCAAGCCTGGAGTACCTTTCACGCGTCAGCCTGATCATGGCGGACGCGACGGGTATCGAGCTCGCGCTTGAGACGCCCGCTGGTGAAAGCCGCGTCAGAGAACTCCTGCAGGCAGACGGCCTGCTCGTCACAGAAGAAGAAATCGAGTTGAAAGAAGATGCTGAGCTCGAAGAGGCCGAACTGCTGACGTTCGAACCACGCATGATCTGGCGGGGATAAATGTCGGCTCTGCCCAACCTGATTACGGTGCTCCGTATCCTGCTGGTCGGGCCGATGAGCGCCTTCCTGCTGCAGGGGCGGTACCGGGAAGCGATGGTGATATTCATCGTCGCCGGGTTGAGCGATGCGCTCGATGGCCTGTTGGCACGTCATTACGGTTGGACCAGCCGCATCGGCGCCGCGCTGGACCCGCTGGCCGACAAGCTGCTGGTGGCTGCGCTCATCGTCATACTCACCCTTCAGGCCCATATTCCGATCTGGCTGGCGATACTCATCGTCGGTCGGGATTTCATCATCATGGGCGGAGCGGGCCTTTACCGTCTGCTCTTCGCGGAGATCACTTTCCGCCCGACGCTGGTCTCCAAGGCCAATACGGTGGTTCAGGTAGTGACGCTGGCGCTGCTTCTCATGGCGCTGGCGTATCCGGACATGCTCGATGGCGCCATCCATCGCGTTGTCGATCCCTACTGCTTCTGGGTGCTGGCGGGCCTGACAGGCATCTCCGGGGCAGACTATGTGTTGACCTGGGGCCGAAAGGCCCTGCACCGGCGTGACTTGCGGGAATCATGAAGAAACGACAGCAGTTACCGCTGCCATTCGCGGCACCCAAACGATGTACGTTCGCCAACTTCCTCGGCATCAGTAACGATGAGCTCATCGGTGTGCTGAGCCGCCCTCAGCAGACGTTTGCTTTCATCTGGCTGTACGGGCCTTCGGGGGTCGGCAAATCCCATCTGTTGCGTGCCACCGTCGATGCACAGATCGGCTTCGGCCGAACTGCGGTCTATGTCGACAGAGCGCAGCAGGGATTGCCGGAGCTGAGCCTGGACGCGCAGGTTCTGGCCATCGATCATCTGCCTTCCGACGGGTTGAAGCCGGAGGAAGAAAAGTTGCTCGTTGCGCTCTATCAGAGCTTGTCCGTGCGCGGTGGCTGGCTCGTGGTGTCCTGCGATGTCTCTCCGCTGGCAGGCCGCTGGAACCTGCCGGATCTGGCCTCGCGGCTGCACAGCGCGCAGACCTTTGCGGTAGAGCCTCTGGACGAAGCGCAGGTGCGCGTTCTATTGGCACGCTGGGCGCGTGAGCGTGGTCTCAGCTTGCCCAAGCCGGTGGTGGACTACTGGCTCACCCGGCGCAACCGTTCTCTGACGGCGCTGCATAGAGACCTGGAACTGCTGGATGAAGCGGCCTGGGTGGAGCAGCGGCGACTGACGGTGCCCTTCATGAAAGGCGTGCTGGAGAGCCGGGCGGGCGAAGCCTGATGCACATACTCATCACCGGTGGCGGCAGCGCCGGACATGTAACCCCGGCACTTGCGGTGGCAGACGTGCTCCGCGAAAGGGGGGCGAAGCTGTCCTATGTCGGCAGCAACAGCGGTCTGGAAGCACGTCTGGTGGCGCCGAGAAAGATCGACTACTACGGCATATCCGGCGGGAAGCTCCGGCGCTATGTGTCGCTTCAGAATCTGTTGGATGTGGGGCGAGTCGTTCGCGGTATCTTCCAGGCCTGGTGCCTCCTGGGCAGGCTGCGCCCCGATGTAGTGTTTTCCAAGGGCGGTTTCGTTGCCTTTCCAGTGGTGCTCGCGGCCTGGATGAGGCGTATCCCGGTGGTGGCGCACGAAAGCGATTTCAGCCCTGGCCTCGCGAACCGGCTGTCGCAGCCCTTCGTCGATGTGATGTGTGCGAGCTTTGCGCAAACCGTGCTGAGCGGTTTCAAAGGCCGGCTTGTACATACGGGGTCGCCGATCAGGCGCTCGCTTCTGGAAGGCGACGCGGCTGAAGGGCGCCGCCGGCTGGGTCTGGCCGCCGAAGCCCCCATCCTGTTGGTCACGGGCGGCAGCCTCGGCGCCACAGATCTCAATCGTGCGGTAGAGGAAGGTTTGCCTGAACTCCTCAAGCGCTGGCAGGTGGTGCATGTCTATGGAGCGGACAACTCCGCCCCCGAACCCCAGCCGGGATATGTGCCCCTGCCATATGTTGATGACGGCTGGGGAGATGTTCTGGCGGCCGCGGATCTGGTGGTTTCACGGGCGGGCGCCAATGCGCTTTTCGAGCTTCTGGCGCTGGGCAAGCTGCATCTGCTCGTGCCGCTGCCTGCGACGGCCAGCCGCGGCGATCAGATCGAAAATGCTGCTTTTGCCCGCTCGGCCGGTTTCAGCGAGGTGCTGCGCAACGAAGCGCTCACGGGCGCCGCGCTGGCTGATGCCGTTCTGGCGGTGTGGGCACAACGCTCGGAACGAGAAAGGGCCATGGCTGAGTTCGAGCTGCCGGACGCTGCAAACACCATCGCCGGGCTGCTGATGGAGCAGATTTCATAGTGAGTTGAGCCGCGCCCCTCGCCGTTGGCGGAGCGAATCCGTAGAATGCGCCGCTTTCTTCGCTTAGCCGTCTGGGGGACGACCATGACCAGGTTCAATATCCGCACCTACAACGCCATTGCTGCCTGCGGGCTGGAACGTTTCGATGCCGGGCGTTTTTCCGTGGGTGCCGATGCAGAAAACCCGGACGGGATCATTCTGCGCAGCCACAAGCTTTCTCTCGATGAGATTCCGTCCAGCGTCAAGGCCATCGCCCGAGCAGGCGCCGGCGTCAACAACATTCCTGTAGAAGGCTGCACCGAGCGCGGTATCGTCGTGTTCAATACTCCGGGTGCGAACGCTAACTCAGTGAAAGAGCTGGTGCTGACGGCGCTGCTGCTGGCGTCTCGGGACGTCTACGGCGGCATGCAGTTCGTCAACTCGCTGGCGGACATGAAGGACGAGGCCGAGCTGAACAAGCTCGTCGAGGCCGAGAAGAAAACCTTCAAGGGCCGTGAACTTCTGGGTAAGACGCTGGGGGTGGTGGGGCTCGGTGCCATCGGCTCTCTCGTCGCCCGGGCGGCACTCGACCTGGGTATGAACGTGGTGGGCTACGACCCGGCGATTTCCGTGGATGCCGCGTGGCGCCTGCCTGCAGAAGTGCAGCGCATGCCCAATCTCCAGGCGCTGTTCGCGCGCGCGGAGTTCGTCACCCTGCACGTGCCGCTGCTCCCTGCAACGACGGGCATGATCAATGAGGAAAGCCTGTCTGCATTCCGCCAGGGCAGCGTGCTGCTCAACTTCGCGCGTGAGCCCGTGGTCGACGCAGCGGCGCTCGCCAAGGCACTGGAAGATGGACGCGTGGCGAAGTACATCGCCGATTTCCCGGTGCCCGGGTTGATCGGCCATCCGAGTGTCATGCTTACGCCGCATCTGGGGGCGAGCACCGAGGAGGCCGAGGAGAACTGCGCGATCATGGCCGCGAACCAGCTGATCGACTTCCTGGAAACCGGCAGCATCGTCAACTCGGTGAACTTCCCGGTGGAGGGGCTGGAACCGAGCTCCGGTTTCCGCCTGGGTATCGTCAATCGAAACGTGCCCGGCATGATCGGCAAGATCACCACGGTGCTCGCCGAGCAGAACATCAACGTCGTCGATATGTTGAACAAAAGCCGTGATGACATCGCGTACAACATCATTGACCTGGGCGCGGCGCCGGACGCATCGCTCGTCAAGGCCATCGAGGCGATCGAAGATGTGCTCAGCGTCCGTTCGATCGGCGACTGAGACGTTTCTCGAAGCGGTGGGGGTCGAGGAGACGCTCCACCGAGGCGGCGATCGGAGGGATCCAGCCCATCATCATGTGGGTGATGACGGCAGCCGACAGATACGCTGACGTCGCGCCCATGGAGCCATGGCCGGCAGATATCCACCGCCCGTTGTATCTGCCCACCAGCGGCGTTCGGTCGCTCGGAACCGCGCGTACTCCGCGCCGGCGGCAAAGCCAGCGATAGTCCGAGCCCTGTAGGCGTTCGAGGTTCTTTGCCGTGGCTTCGTCGGCGGCCCACGGGGCGTACTCATAGGTAGACCCCACGATCAGCCCTTCCTCAGCCGGGGCCAGATAGCCGTTGCCGATCTCAGCGTGATCGGAGAAAGAGCGGGGCTTGACGATATCGATCTGTCCCCATACCGGCCGTATGGGTAAATTTTCGAAACAGGAAAGTTCGGGTGTCTGCGCTCCGCACGCGTAGATCGTCGGCAGCTCGGTGCCGAGATCGGTATTGAAGCGGCATTCGATGCGTTCGTGGTCGATCAGTTCGTGACAGAGCTTTGCGAGGTCGACCACCCCTGCCTCCGGAAACCACAGATGTGTGTCCTCGTGCAGCTGCAGCCACGAACCGCTGCCTTCGTACGCCCGTACGATGCGCTTGAGCTTCGCTTCGTCCATGTTAGGCCCGGTACCCTGCAGGGCACCCAGCCGTCTGACGCTCTGTCGATGCCAGTTCCAGTGGGTTGCGTACTGATAGCTTGCCGCCCGCCATTCTGCCATCGGGCTGCCGTCGCCGAGCAGGCGGGCGTGCTGCATGGCGACCACGGACGAGGCGCCGGTGGCTGGTCCCGAGGCGGTATCAGTGAGTAGAACGTCTATCCCGGCGTCTGCCAGGTGGGTGGCGAGGCTGCATCCGGCAATGCCGGCCCCGACGACGTGCACATGACCTGGCGGCGCGGAGGGCTTCCGCCCAGCACCGGCGTTCAGTCGACCAGCAAGGCTTTCGCGCTTGTGCGGGCGCTGGTCTACCCGGCGCATCTGAAAGCCGGCGCTTTCCAGCGCCCGGCGTACGCGACCCGCTGCGGTGAATGTGGCGACGGTTGCCTTCAGCCTGCTGATCTTACCCAGCCTGCGGAGCAGGCTTTCGTCCCACATATCCGGATTGCGGTCTGGCGCGAAGCCGTCGAGAAACCACGCATCTACACCGTGTGGATGTCGCTCCTCCAGCTCATGGAGGAAATCATGCACATCGCCGAAGTACAGGCTCAGCACCAGACGTCCGTTTGCAAAGGTGCGCCGGTGCCAGCCAGCGATGGGCGGCGGATAGTGGCAGGAGAGCTCAAGCGCCAGATCGCGGTGCTCGGTAGGCTCCAGAGCCCTGAGCAGCTCACCATCAGCGATGGGGTGTGCTTCCACGGAAATGAAGTGCAGGCGGCAGCCATTGGCGAGCGCCACGCTCGCGGCATTCAGGAAGTTGCGGCCGCTGCCGAAGCCGAACTCGGCGACGGTCAGCTGGTTCTCTGTCTGCGTCCTTTCCTGAAAATCGGACGGTGCGAGAAATACCCGGGCGACTTCCTGATCACCATCAGCGCTGAAGTAGATATCCTGGAACTGCTCGTTGACCGGCTGCCCGTCACGCCAGTCGAGCTTTGCCGTTTCGAGAATCACGCGCCGGTCGCAATGGGGCGGCTCGGATCTTCGATCCACTCGCTCCAGGAGCCAGGATACAGAGCGGGCTCGGCAAGTCCGGCGATGCGCATAGCAAGGATGTTGTGCGCGGCGGTAACGCCGGAGCCACAGTAGCACACGGTATCTTCCGTCCAGCCGGCAAATCGTTGCGCGAGCTCTTCCGGCGAGAGAAATCGCCCGTTTTTCCCCAGGTTCTCTGAAAACGGATGGCAGATGGCTCCGGGTATGTGTCCGGCGGTGTGGTCGATCGGTTCTTCGAGACCTTCGTAGCGGGCTCTGGCGCGGGCATCCACCAACCTGATATGGGAAGGCTCGAGCAGGGATCGGGCATCAACCACCCGGGTGAGCGGGTGCCGATCCGAGAAGTTTCCCGCAGGATGGTCCGGGATCATTTTTTCGAGCGGCCCCTCCCATGCGTCCAGGCCGCCGTTCAGCACCGCCACGTTGGCATGTCCAAGCCAGCGGAGCAGCCACCATGCACGGGCTGCGAAGGCGCCGGAAGCATCGTCGTAAACGACTACCTGATCGGTATCGTTCAGCCCCCAGTTTCTGCAGGCTGCTAGCAGCTCGTTCCGCTCAGGCAGCGGATGCCGTCCGCGCTTTCCGGCAGGCGCTGCCAGGTGCTGATCCAGGTCGGCGTGCACAGCGCCGGGTATGTGTCCGGCGTTGTACGCGTTGAGTCCGTAGTGGGGCTCGCCGAGCTTTGCGCGGCAATCCAGCAGCTTGATATCGCCGCTGGAGCCCGCGACCTCGGCAGGTTCGATGATCGTCTGAAAGTTCGCCATCGGCCTATGTTACAGCCTGCGGCGAGGCGCTCCTACTCGAGCAGCAGGTATTCGATCGTCAGGCCGTAGGTGTTTTCTTCGTAGTCTTCGTTCGGCGCTTCTTCGCTCTCGCGCTGGTCGTGGGTCGCACCCAGCAGCATCGTGGTGCGGCGGTTCGGGTTGTACCGGATTGCCGCCTCGTAGCTCAGACGATCGAAATTGATGCCCGCGTCGAGGAAGCGCTCCTCGCCGACGAACGCTGCAAGCAGAATATCGAATCGGGGTGACAGCCGACGCTCGAAATTCATCTGTGCGCCTCGGCGCTGAACGTCATTGGCAACGGTGTCGTAGTCTTCATCGTCGAACGTGAGGCCGAACTCGATACGGTTATCCCAGAATCGTGTTTCCCACATCAGCGCAGCGCGGTCGTTGGTGAACACCTCATTGAGCTCTGTATCGATCTGTGTGTTCGTGCCGAAATCCAGAACGCCCAGCTGCAGCGTTGCAGACCGGTCTCTGAGATCATGAGCGGCTTCGAGCGTCAGCGTCATGGTGGGCGTCATGCGCCAGGCGAGACCAAGCTGAGCGTTGTATGTCGACAGGTCGTCCTGACCCAGGTCGCGCTCGATGGTGGTGTAGCCGCCCAGCACCCGTAAGTCGATGCTCGGACCGAAGCGTTCCCACTGTACCGATGAGGTGTAGCCGTCGTAGTCGGGTGCGAGCGTGTTCTCGAAATCTACTTTGTTGTTCAGTGCACTGAACGTGACGCGGTCATTGCTGGTCGGGTTCCAGACGTAGTTGACGGTCGTGGTGTTCCTTGTCGCGTCGGTGTCTTCGACTTCGTTGCTTTCTTCTGTGTACAGGTACTGCAGCTGAAATTCATCGACCTCGCGGACGCGGAAACGAAGCGTCGGGCCAGCCCGGGTGGAGCTGCTCACCTGCTGGTTGTCCGGCGTCTCTGCCAGCAGTGCTTGCGCCGTGGTCTGTGTGCGTACGTTGCCGACCTCGAAATCCAGCCGACCTGGAAGAACGTGCCAGGTCAGTCCGGAAGAGCCCGTCAGTACGTCATCTTCTTCGAACAGATCTTCGCTGCGCAGTCGTCGGACGTACTCGTAATTGCCTTCGACTACCAGCTTCTCAGACTGGTGCTGAACGTTGAGTTCCGCACCTGGCTGATGGACCCACTCGTCGACCTCATTGTCCTGAGTACGGGCCGTGTTGTCGGTATGACGGGACTCGTTGCTGATGCCCAGCGAAACGTCGAGCGCGTAGCTCGACAGAGGCTGCAGGCCGATGAGTATCAGGCCTGCAGCAAGTATCGGTCTTCTCATGGCACAAACTCCAGCCAGGAAGTGAAAGATCTGTTTGTTCTAGAAGGTGCGTTCCGGAACGGTAATGACGTCACCCGGGGTGAGCGGGTAGTTGGTTTTCATGTCGCCCTTGCGCAGGATGCGATCGAGATCGATCTTCAGATGGTCGCCGTTGCGTCGAAACAGCTTCGCGCGCCCGGGAACGGCGAACTCGTTGACACCTCCGGCTTCGAGAACCATGTCGAGAACGGTCATGCCCTGCCGGTAAGGAATGGAAACCGGCTTCTTCACGGCGCCGGTCACACGCACACGCGAACGGAACGCATCGCTGCCCATTTCGGTGACAATGACTGTAACGTTCGGGTCGCGTATGAACTTTCCAAGGCGCTGTGTCACGACCGAAGCGACCTGTTCCGGGGTTTTGCCGCCAACCTGCACATCGCCGGCCAAGGGGACGCTGATCTTGCCGTCGGGCCGAACGGGAACGGTGACGCTGAGGTCTTCGTTGCGCCAGACATTGACGCGCACGGAGTCGCCTACGCCGATTCGGTACTCGTCAGTAAATTCGAGCTGGTCTGGAACGTTTACGGGCGGTGCGCTGCTGCTGCTCGCGCAGCCGGAAGTCAGCAAGACCACCGCGATCAGGCTGGCCAGCAATCTGAAAGATGCTGTTCGAATGTGCGTTAGTAGGTGTGTCATGACAAGATATCCTGTGCAGTCCGATGCTCTGTCGTGTAGGGCTGGCGCGAATCATACCCGACGTTCAGGCGCTAAAGTGGCTGACCTAACGAGCCACTTACATATGATTGCATCATCTGTACATACTTATCCGTGCACCTGTCACACACTTCAAGCTAACGAAATATCCATCGATGGCGGACGCGATACATGGAAGGTCTCAAGCGAATCGAACAGTTTCTCGACGTGCGTGCAGGGGAAGCGCTTTCTTTCTGGCGGCGCAAGGAAAGGGTGTTCGATAGCGGTGGCCACTGGTACTT
>JAUIKX010000121.1 GCA_030430515.1 Gammaproteobacteria bacterium
CTGCTGGCCGCGGTCGTCGCAGAGGGTGGCCGAGTGGCCTCAGGCATTCTCGCACCCCTCAACCAGTCCGGCGATGCAGAAGGTTGCACCTGGAACGCTGGTGAGGTTGGCACCCCTGCGGGCTTTCAGGCGGCATTCTCGGAGTTTGTGCAAGGCGGCTGGCTTGGCCTGAGCGGCAATACCGAGTTCGGCGGCCAGGGCATGCCGAAGATGCTGGGTTGTCTCCTTGAAGAGATGTTCTGGTCAGCGAACCCCAGCTTTTTCCTCTACGGCTCGCTGACGGTGGGTGCTGGCCTGTGTATCGACTCCCATGGCACTGCCGAACAGAAGTCCGCCTACTTGCCGAAGCTCTATACCGGCGAATGGGTGGGCGCGATGTGCCTGACCGAAGCCCACGCCGGAACGGATCTGGGCCTCATCCGAACGAAGGCGGAGCCGCAGGCCGACGGCTCGTATGCGATCACCGGAACGAAGATTTTCATCACTGCCGGTGAGCACGACCTGGCGGAAAACATCATTCATCTGGTGCTTGCCAAACTGCCCGATGCGCCTTCCGGGTCGAAAGGCATTTCGTTGTTCATCGTGCCGAAATTCATGCACGACGCAGAGGGCAACATCACCGAACGAAACGGTGTGGCGAGCGGCTCGATCGAGCACAAGATGGGCATTCGCGCCAGCGCCACGAACGTGATGAACTTCGACGGGGCCACTGGCTACCTGCTGGGCGAAGCCAATCAGGGGCTGGCGTGCATGTTCACCATGATGAACTACGAACGGCTGTCGGTGGGCCTCCAGGGCCTTGGCGCCGGCGAGATGGCTTACCAGCTCGCTGCTCGCTACGCGCGGGATCGCCTGCAGGGCCGCGCGCCCACCGGCCCGCAGAACCCCGAGGCGGCGGCAGACTCTCTGCTCGTGCACCCGGATGTTCGTCGCATGCTGCTCACAGCGCGTGCTTACACGGAAGGCGGTCGTGCGTTTGCCATGTTCGTGGGTCTGCAGCTCGATCGCGGCAGATATGCCGGTGACACCCGGGCGCAGGCGTTTTCTGAGCTGCTCACGCCGGTGGCCAAAGCGTTTCTCACCGACCGTGGCTTCGAGAGCGCGGTGCTGTCGCAACAGGTGTTCGGTGGCCATGGCTACATCCAGGAGTGGGGCGCCGAACAGGTCGTTCGCGATACCCGCATCGCGCAGATCTACGAAGGCACGAACGGTATTCAGGCCATGGACCTCATCGGTCGAAAAGTGCTGCGCGATGGCGGCCAGACACTGCAGGCGCTCATTGAGTACATGCGTGGCAGTGCGGGTAGCGAGGAGTTCGCAGCGTCCCTCAACGCGGCTTTCGAGCGTTTGCTGAGGGTGACCGGGTCTGTTGTCGAGCGCAGCCGTGAAGATGCCAGCTTGCCGGGCGCGGTAGCGACCGACTATCTCGATCTTGTGGGTCATGTTGTTTTTGCATGGCTCTGGTCCCGCATGGCGGGAGCAGAAGGGGCATCAGAGGCGAAGGTCGCAACTGCGCGCTTTTACTTCGACCGGCTGCTGCCGCGCACGCTGGCGCTCGAAGCGGGCATCGAAGCGGCATCGACTTGCGTTGCCGATTTTCCGGAGGATGCGTTTTGAGCCTGGCAGCGTACTGGCGTGAAAACCGTGGCATTTTGCTGTTTTTTGCGCTCGTTCTTGTATTCAGAAGCAGTTTCGCAGACTGGAACGATGTGCCCAGCGGTTCCATGCGGCCAACGATCATCGAAGGCGACCGCCTGCTCGTGAACAAGATGGCCTACGATATCCGTGTGCCGTTCACCACCATATCTCTTCTGAAGATCAGCGATCCGCAAAGAGGAGACGTGGCGCTGTTTGACTCCGAAGTGTCGGGCAAACTTCTGGTGAAGCGGGTTGTCGGCCTGCCGGGAGATGTGATCGCCATGAGAAACAACCGGCTTACGATCAATGGTCAGCCGCTGGGCTACTCTGCAGATGGCGCAGATGTCATCGAGCATCTGCCGGATGCCGCCCACCATGTTCGGTGGCTGCGTCGGCAATCCGCATACGGCAGCTTCTCAGAGGTCGAAGTGCCGGCCGGGCACTACCTGATGCTGGGCGACAACCGGGATAACAGCGCCGATTCGCGTGCGATCGGGTTCGTGCCAAGGATCGAATTCGTCGGGCGATCGCGTGCGATCGCGTTCTCCCTCGACTACGAGAATTTTTTCCTGCCGCGCAGAGAACGGTTCTTCAGGCCGCTGGACGCAATCTAGACGCTTGTCGGATCTGGGGCTCAGTTACACGGGTGAGCTTCAGCACGGGTGGGGTCGCACACCGATATCGCCGAAAGGTATGCCGACCAGTTGGCGATGTCTTCTTTCGGCATCTCGTTGGCGTCGGCTGATGTGTCGAAGGCATCCAGCCGCTTAGCGCGGGTGATGGTGTAAAGGGCTTCGTTTCCCTGGATGACCTTCAGCATGGTGATCTGTCCGAGCTGCGTGATCGCGTTTTTCGGGCACACCATGAGTGCGACTTCGGTGGGGTAGCCGTTTTCCTTGCCTGACCAGGTGTTGTACAGCCTGCCTTCCGGGCAGCTTCCTTCGAGGTCTTCCCGCATGTGGCCGATGAAGTCGGCGGCAGGCGCCACTGGCTGCGCTTCGATGCGCTCGAACTGAATCTTTTCCCCCCAGCCGTCTGCGCGCATCTGCGGATGAATGAACTCTGCCATCCGCAGCTTGCTGGTCAGCGTATGCGTGCCGTCCAGCCATCCTTCAGGCTGTTCTGCCCGCAGGTGTTCGGTGTCTGTATCGGTCTCTGCGGGTGTGCTTGCACAACCCGTGATGATCAACATGCCGAGAGCGATGAAGGCGGGCAGGCGCATCAGTGCACGCTCTCCACAACGTCGAGAACGAAGCCGCGCTTGCCGTTCGCCGAAAAACCCGTGCAGTAAATTGTTTTTCCAGGTAACCCTGGTCCGGTCGCAAGGTGCGGCGGCCCCGTGTCCTGCTCTGTGATCTGCCATCCGCGTTGCTCGGTGGTGAAGTACTCAGGGTGCTTCAGGTAGGAGATGGTGGCGGAGTCCCAGGGGTGAAAACCATCGTCCGCCGCAAACTGTCCGGTCCAATGTCTGCACCAGGCCAGAGAGTTTTCGTAAAAGTACTTCGCCGTATCGCTGCCGCGGGCCAGGATCGCTTTGAGGTCTTCCTCCGTGACGCAAACCTGGCTTGTCAGCTCGAAGCCTGCCATGACGACTTCAATGCCGGCGTCATTGGCCGCCTCCAAAGCGATGCGTGTCGCCAGCGGGTCGTTCTCGAAATTGAAATCTCTGACCGGACCGGTGTCTCCGAGCATGAACAGATTCCCTTGCGTGCGGCCGGCGACGATGAGAAGCATCGAAATCTGTGCGAAGGCTTCAGGATGATACTTTGCCAGGAGTCCGATATTGGTCAACGGGCCGATGGCGGCGACGGCGCAGGGAGTTTCCTTCAGAACCCGGGCGATGGCCTTAACACCATCATTGTCGGGCGTTTCGTCGGTCATGAAAGCCTCAGCGCCGCGGGCAACGGGTACGGAGGCATGTTTGAGGGCAACGATTTCCCGGGCGACGCGATGGACTTCCTCGAGTGGACCATTGCCGTAGACCGTGCTGATGAGCTTCAGGTCGATCTCGGGAGAATTGATGGCTTCGGCGATGGCGAAGCCGTCGTCGATATCTCTGGGTCGACCCTCGTGATGCACGCCGAGCGCGACATCGGTATCGATGATGAGCGGGATCTGAGTCATGCGCTTAACAAACTCCTTGCGGTGTTCAGCCAGCCGATCTTCTGTTCCGTCGTTGCGTGCAGAGGCAATTGCGCAACACCGAGAAGCCGGCGGATGATCTCTATGGCGGCGAAGCGCATGGTGAGTCCGTAGTCGAAGCCGGGTGGCGTGACGTAGCTGCGGAACACGTTGGTCAGTTCGGCCTGGTCGTAGTGGCAGAATGTCAGATGGGCAACCATGACGCCCAGGTCGAACTCCGGCGGGCCGACGAAGGCGAACTCCGGGTCGATGACGGCAATGCCGTGCACCGGGTGTTTCAGCCAGCTGCCCGGGTAGTAATCACCATGCAGCAGTGCCGGGCGAGATCCGTGTGGTGCTTTGCCGAGGTAGATGTCGCCCAGTTGAGCCGCTGCGGCGGTTATGGCGGCGTCGGCGCGCAGCGATTCGGCAACCTCCGCAATGGGTGCAACGAGCGCCACGCCATTATCGTTCTGCAGTGGAATGTCGAAGATATGCGCGTGATTGAGCGCCCGCATGTCGGGGTTGTCGAGCTCGATGTTTTCACAGGGCAGCGCATGCAGCTTCCAGAGCCAGTAAACCAGTGCGGTGATCTGCCCGTCGCGGAGGCCGCCGATCGGCTTTCTCGCGTATGCGTCCGTCATGTCTCCGGTAGAACCCAGGTCTTCCATGGCAAGGAGGTTGTTTGAGGCGTCGTAGCCGAGAATCCCCGGCGTGCGCATGGCGAGCGCAGGCGTTCCGGCGATGGCCTCATAGAAAGTCCTTTCGCTTTCCAGCCGCTCCACCGGCGCGGGGATATCCGGGTATTTTGCGACGAAAGGCACGGACTGCTTGGCAATGAACGTACGCTTTTCTGTCACCACGCGCAGCGTGCGGTTCATATTGCCTTCGCCAGCGCTTTCAAGAGCGCTGATGTGCTCGGCTGCGTCCAGCCAGCCGAGTGCCTGGAGGTGTGCTTCTACAGCGTCTTTGTGGTCTTGCAGCAGTTCCAAAACGGGCTACCGGATGGCGACCGGGTTGATAATTGCTTGCACCGCGCCGACAAAGCGTGGCACGCCCAGCACGAACAGAAATTCGTGCACGCCGTCGGCTGCGAGCGCCCGCGTGTCCATGTTCTCGAGGATATAAACACCGTTTTTGGCCAGGAGCTCGGGGTGCACGGGGAAGAGCTCTGCAGGGTCTTCCCCGGGCAGCACTTCCACCGCCCAGGAGTCAGCGCCGACTGCAACCACCCCCAGACTTGCCAGGTAGCGAGCCCCGTCTACGCCGAGTCCCGGTTCGCCGGCCATGAACGCAGCTTTGTCCACGTCCATGGTGTTCAGCCAGCCGGTGTGAAACAGCACGACATCGCCCTTTTCGATGCGCACGCCCTGGGCCCTGGCCGCAGCTTTGATTTCGGCGCTGTTGAATGCCGTGCCAGCCGGCAGTATGTCTTTGCCTAGGTGATCTGCCATGTCGATGAGTACGCCGCGCGTGGCGATGGGCGGCAGGTCGTGAATGCCGAGCTTCTTGAGCCCGGTATTGGCGACGAACTCGCTGGCATGGTTGCCGTTGTAGTAGGTGTGGTTGATTCCCATGTGTCCCAGGCCATCAATCTGGCTGCCGATACCCATCCATACGTTCATCAGGTCGTCATTGCCCGTCGCCCTGTTGCTGCCGCCCGGGGTGCCGGTGCCATCTGACAGTTGCAGCACGGTCATTGAGTAGGTGCGAGGTGGGTAGGCCGGCGAATCCGGACCGGTTTCGACCGCCAGGCGGTAGGTCTTGCCTTCTGTAACCAGCTTTGCAGCTTGAACCAGTTTTTCCGCAGACAGATTGTTGAGCGCCCCCAGCGTATCGTCAGCGCCGTACTTCGAGGGATACCAGTCATCGCCGGCGAAGGCTGTGGCGGTCAGAAATGCGGTCAGTGCGATGGCCATTCTCATGTGACGCTTCCTCTCAATCTGAGTTGCTGTTCTGTGCTTGTAAGGATGAGACGATTTTGCCGTAGATGCCGCCGAATGCGCCGTTGGACATGATGACGATATGGCGCCGTCGCTCCGACGGTGTGCTGAGGTGGGCGATCAGGCGGTCGATGTCGTCGAATACTCGGGATGGAACGACGCAGTCTGCCGCGAGCTCCGCGACGTCCCAACGGATGTTTTCGCCGCGGAACCAGATGGCGGAATCCGCTGCGGCGGTGCAGGTCGCCAGCTCGTCTCGCAGGGTGCCCAGCGACATGGTGTGTGTGCGCGGCTCGATAACGGCAATGACCTCCTCGTTGCCGACCGCATTGCGCAAGCCCTGCAGCGTCGTGCGTATTGCTGTGGGATGGTGCGCAAAATCGTCGTACACGCGTACGCTGTCATCTTCGTAGAGCAATGCCGGCGTGGCGCGCAGCCGCGATGGCTGCAAGCGCGTTCTGGGTGTTGTGCGGTCCCAGCAGCTGCCATTTCACGCGGCCCTGCACGGCATCGTTGATGCAGACATCGAAGGCGGTGCCATCGGCGGTGATGTCCTGCGCGTGGAAGCGTTCGCCGTTATCGCATGCGACGGTGTGTTTGACCGGGTCTTTGCCGAAGCGCGCCACAGGCGTCCAGCATCCCATTTTCAACGTATCGTCGACGTGATCGTCTGCGCTTGGCGCGATGATCAGACCATCGCCGGGTACTGTGCGCAGAAGGTTGTGGAACTGGGTCTGAATGGCAGCGAGGTCGGGAAAGATATCTGCGTGATCGTACTCTAGGTTGTTGATGATCAGCGTGCGCGGCCGGTAGTGGACGAACTTTGATCGGCGGTCGAAATAGGACGTGTCGTACTCGTCGGCTTCCACGACGAAGAACGGCGTATCGCCCAGACGCGCCGATTGTTCGAGGTTCTTCGGGACACCACCGATCAGGTAGCCGGGGCTGAGCCCCGCGTATTCCAGAATCCAGGCCAGCATGCTGGCCGTGGTGCTTTTGCCGTGGGTACCGGACACCGCGAGCACCCAGCGGCCGCGAAGAACCACTTCACCGAGCCATTGGGCGCCGGACATGTAGTTGAGCCCGGCATTGAGAATATGCTCGATGGCCGGATGGCCTCGTGGCAGGCCGGCATTACCCACGACGATCACGTCGGGCATCGGGTCGAACTGGGCGGGCTCGAAGCCCTCGTAGACCTCGATACCGGCTGCGGCAAGCTGATCGCTCATGGGCGGGTACAGCGCCTTGTCGCTGCCGGAGACCTCGTGGCCCATGGCTTTGGCCAGCTGCGCGAGGCTGCCCATCAGGGTGCCGCCTATGCCCAGGAAATAGGTGCGCATCAGGCTGCGATCGCCGTCTGGCTGATCATGGTGGCGAGCATGGTAAGACCGATGGCGATGACGACGCCGAACCCCATGCTCACGTTGAATGCGTGCCTGACGATGTGCGCGCCGACAGCCAGCGACCACACCAGCAGCACGAGAATGGCGCCGCTGGCAGCGTTCTCATTGATCCTGGAAAGCACTGCTAACACTGCGCCAATGACCGCTGTGATGACCGTATCGCAGCCCAGCCATGCCGTGAGTGTGGCGGTAAAGCGCTGTGGCAGTTCGCGCAGGTAGAGTCCGGACCACAGCAGGGCTGCGAAGGTTGCCAGCTGGACGATAATGGCGGTGGTGATGCGTAGCGTGTCGATGTCGTTGATCAACTTCGACAGAGCGATGCTCAGCCCGAGGTTGATGAGCACCACAAGGGCGACGAACCAACCGGCTGTTGGCACCTGGCCGGGATGGGCTCGCAGCATACACAGCTGCCAGAAGTATTGAATGACCGTGAGCAAAGGAATCGCTTGCATCTCTATCGCCGGGAAATTCTCGCACAACTCGCGCCCGACGCCGAGAATTTGAGACACTAGGCGTATCAGACAAGGACAGGCGATATTAATGACCGGGAAAGTAAACGCTTTCTATGCACAATCCGGTGGCGTGACCGCCGTCATCAATGCCTCCGCTTGCGGAGTCATTCAGACCGCCCGTGAGAACAAGGACCGCATCGGCAAGGTGCTGGCCGGTCGCAATGGCATTCTCGGAGCGCTTACAGAAGAACTCATCGACACCAGCCGCGAAAGTGCGCGGGCAATCGAAGGTTTGCGCAGCACGCCCAGCGGTGCGTTCGGTTCCTGTCGCTACAAGCTCAAGTCCATTGAGGAGAACGAGCGCGAGTACCATCGGCTGATCGAAGTCTTTAAGGCGCACAATATCGGCTACTTCTTCTACAACGGTGGCGGTGACTCCCAGGATACGGCCAACAAGGTTTCGCAGTTGGGCCGGACGCTGGGATACCCGATCACCTGCATCGGCATACCGAAAACGGTCGACAACGACCTGCCTTATACCGACGCCTGTCCCGGTTTTGGTTCCGTGGCCAAGTATGTGGCGGTTTCCACGCGTGAAGCAGCGCTCGACGTTGCGTCCATGTGCGAAACGTCCACCAAAGTGTTCATTCTGGAAGTCATGGGGCGGCATGCGGGTTGGATCGCTGCGGCTGCAGGCCTTGCTCAGGAGCACCCGGAAGATGCGCCTCACATCATCCTGCTGCCCGAAGTGCCGTTCAGAAAAACCGCCTTTCTCAAAAAGGTGAAAGATACCGTGCGTGCTCACGGCTACTGCGTCATCGTGGTCAGCGAAGGCGCTAAATATCGCGACGGTACGTTTCTGGCCGACGCGGGCGGCAAAGACGCCTTCGGCCACACCCAGCTTGGTGGTGTAGCGCCGACCATCGCGCAGATGGTCAAAGACAATCTCGGCTATAAATACCACTGGGCGGTGGCTGACTACCTGCAGCGGGCGGCGCGTCACGTGGCGTCGAAAACCGATGTCGATCAGGCGTATGCGCTTGGCGCGGCGGCGGTGAAGTTTGCGCTAGCGGGCAAAAACGCAGTCATGCCGACGATCGTTCGCAAAAGCGATAAGCCTTACCGCTGGAGTATCGGCGAAGCGAAACTGTCCCGCGTGGCCAATGTGGAAAAAACCCTGCCGAAGTCCTACATTAGCAAAGACGGTTTCGGCATCACCGCGGCGGCACGTCGTTACCTGGAGCCGCTCATCGCCGGTGAAGACTACCCGAAATACAAAAACGGCCTGCCGCAATACGTGCAGCTGAAGAAAGTGCTGGTCAAGAAGAAACTTCCCGAGTTCAAGGTGTAAAGCTATGGCAGAAGACCTCGTTTACCAATCTCTGGAGCGCGTGGCGGAAACCGCCGGCGACCTGAGCGACGCGATCTACGCGCGTTATTTCGAGCTGTGCCCCCAGTCGGCGGAAATTATGTCGCACACCGACGAGGGTATGCGCGGGCGCATGCTCGACGAGGTTTTCCGTCTGCTGCTGAACCCAGAACCGTCTGAGGAGATCGAGTACCTCGCATTTGAAGTGGATAACCATCGGGCCTACGGTGCTGAGGTGCACATGTACGGCAATGTACTGGCGGCGGTGCGTGATGTTGTGAAAGGCGCACTCGGTGGTGAGTGGCGGGCGGCCACCGACCAGGCATGGGCGGAACGTCTCGAAGCTCTGGAAAGCATCATCCGCAAGGCAGCCTGATCTGGCGCGGAAAATTCGGATACAAAAAAGCCGCGCACGGGGCGCGGCTTTTTTTTGGGTCGCTGAAAGTATCAGGCAACCAGCGGAGCAATCACCAGGCTGACAATCGCCATCACGTTGATGAGGATGTTCATGCTGGGGCCGGAGGTGTCCTTGAAGGGGTCGCCGACGGTGTCGCCAACGACAGCGGCCGCGTGCACGTCGCTGCCCTTGCCGCCCAGGTTGCCTTTCTCGACATACTTCTTGGCGTTGTCCCAGGCACCACCCGCATTCGCCATGGTCAGTGCCAGCAGCACACAACCGAGCAGAGCGCCGCCGAGGGTGCCACCCAATGCTTCGGCGCCGAGCGTGAAGCCAACCAGCGGCGGAACGCCGACGGCGATGACGCCTGGCAGCAGCATGCGCTTGAGTGCCGCGGATGTGGCGATGTCGACACACTTTTCGGTGTCTGGTTCGGCTTTACCTTC
>JAUIKX010000122.1 GCA_030430515.1 Gammaproteobacteria bacterium
GCCTTGCCGCCTATGAGCACGAAGCGCTGAGTCTGCTCATCCAGTTCGCCGCGGTGCGCCAGATCCACAAGATGGACCACGTGCAGCACGTTCAGCAGCTGCCGCTTGTACTCGTGGATGCGCTTGACCTGTACATCCACCATTCTGGCCGGGTCGAAGTGGACGCCGCTCGCATGGGCAACGTAGTCCGACAGACGCGCCTTGTTGTGCCTTTTGACCTTCAGCCAGGCCTCCTGGAACGCTGGGTCGTCTGCGTGCTGCTTCAATGCTTCGATGCCGGAAAAATCGCGAAGGAACTCATCACCAATGGCCCCGCAGATGAGGTTGGTGAGTTCCGGGTTGCAGTAGGCCAGCCAGCGACGGGGCGTTACGCCGTTTGTTTTGTTGTTGAACTTTTCCGGGGTCAGCTCGTAGAAATCCTTGAACAGGTGCTCCCGGATCAGCTCGCTGTGCAGAGCCGCGACGCCGTTGACCGAAAAACTGCCGGCGACGGCCAGATGCGCCATACGCACCATCGGCTCTCCCTCGTCGCTGATGATGGAAAGCCTCTGCTGTTTTTTGGTATCCCCCGGCCATTGTCTCGCCACATCCTGAAGGAAGCGGGCATTGATCTCGCGGACGATTTCCATGATGCGCGGCAGCATGTGTTCGAAGAGCCGCACGGGCCAGACTTCCAGTGCCTCAGGCAGAAGCGTGTGGTTGGTGTAGGCGACGGTGCCAGCCGTAATCTGCCAGGCCTGTTCCCAGCTCAGCTGATGCTCATCCAGAAGGAGCCGCATGAGCTCGGCGACGGTAATGGCGGGGTGGGTATCGTTCAGCTGAAAACAATGGCAATCCGCGAAACGGCCAAAGTCGGCGCCGTGCTCCTGGGTCCATTGCTTGAGCACGTCCTGCATGCTTGCCGAGGCGAGAAAATACTGCTGCTGGAGGCGCAGGGCCTTGCCGTTCTCGCTGGCGTCGTTGGGATAGAGCACCATGGTGATGTTTTCAGCAGCATTCTTCTGTGCCACCGAGCCCGCGTAGTCGCCGGCGTTGAACTCGCCGAGGTCGAAGCTGTCAGTGGCTTCAGCGCTCCAGAGCCGCAGCGTATTGACCACGCCATTGCGGTCACCTGGGATGGGCAGGTCGTAGGGTATCGCGATGACGTCCTTAGCATCGGCCCAGCGGTAGCGCAGATTGCCGGCGTCGTCATGGTAAGCCTCGGAGCGACCAAAGAAGTGCACGCGCTGAGCAAGCTCCGAGCGTTCGATCTCCCAGGGATAGCCTCGCATCAGCCAATGATCGGGTCGCTCGACCTGATAGCCGTTCTCTATGGCCTGACAGAACATGCCATATTCATAGCGCAGGCCGTAACCAGTTACCGGTAGATCCATGGTCGCGCAGCTGTCCAGAAAGCAGGCGGCCAGTCGGCCCAGGCCGCCGTTGCCCAGGCCTGCGTCCGCTTCCTGATCCTGCACCTCTTCAAGGGTCACGCCGAGGGTATTCAGCGCAGCCATTGCGTCCACATCCATTTCAAGGTTGTTGAGCGCGTTGGTCAGTGCCCGCCCGAGCAGAAATTCCATCGAGAGGTAGAACACCCGCTTGCCCGCCTCATTGCGCCTGCGTTGCTTTGTTTTCCGCCAGCGGTCGAAGATTTCATCGCGCACAGCTAAGGCCGTGGCCTGGTAGAGGTACCAGTCTGATCGCTCGTCGTCGCATCGGCCCAGCGTCGTGGCGAAATGATGTTCGATGCGCGATTGCAGTGCCTGGTCGTTCATAAGTCAATCTCCATATTGCTGACAACCGCCACGCTTTGCGGTGCGACGATCAGGGTGTCATTGCAGGTGCGTTGTGTGGGTCTGCCGCCAAATGTGCTGCTGTCGATGAGCACTTGCCATGTAGCGGGTTCCGGCAGCTGGAAGTTCACGGAGTCAGTACTTCGGTTGAACAGCGCACAGACACGCTCTGTTCCAGTGCACCAGTCCATTGTGAATGGGGCGTCCGAGCAGTGCCAATCCTCTTCGTGCATGGCGTCACCGTTGTGGTTGAACCAGCAGACCGAGCGGTCTTCATGCACGTCCTCGTGGACGAATATCGACTGGTGAAACATTGCGGTGCGTTGGCGTAGCTGAGTCAGTCGATTCAGAAGCTCCGCCAGGTCACCGTCGTTCTGAGACCAGTCGACCCAGCCGGTCGGATTATCCTGGCAGTAGGCGTTGTTGTTGCCATGCTGGGTGTTGCCGGCTTCGTCGCCGGCGAGCCACATGGGCGTGCCCTGGCAGAGGAGCAACGTGGTGGTGAGCGCCCGTTTGCGGCGTTGTCGTCCTGCAAGTATTTCAGGGTCGTCGGTGGTGCCTTCGCAGCCCATGTTGTCGCTCAGGTTGTGGTCATGCCCGTCCGCATTGCCTTCGCCGTTGGCGTGGTTGTGCTTGTGAGCGTAGGAAACCAGATCGTCCAGCACGAAACCGTCATGAGCGGCGATGAAGTTGACTGAAGCCTGCGGCCCCCGGCCGCTGCGTTCGAAGAGTTCGCTCGATCCGTGCAGCCGCCTGGCCAATGCGGCATGTGCTCCCGGTTCGCCCCGCCAGTAGGCGCGCAGGTCGTCTCGGCAGCGGTCGTTCCACTCCATCCACGGAGGGGCGAAGCCGCCGAGCCGATAGCCGTCGGGGCCGACGTCCCATGGCTCGCTGATCAGCAGTCGGTCTTTCAGCAGGTGATCGTCGGCGATCCGACAGAGCAGCGGGTGCTGGGCGCAGAAGCCATGTTTCGTCCGGCCGAGGGTTACCCCGAGATCGAAGCGGAATCCGTCGACCTCGTACGCTTCTGCCCAATGGCGCAGGCAGTCGATGATCAGCCTTTGCACCATGGGATGATCGGCATTGATGGTGTTGCCGCAGCCGGTGTAGTTGGCGAAGTGTTCGCCTTCCATCCGATAGTAGGTGGGGTTGTCGATGCCTCTGAAGCTCCAGACCGGTCCGTCAGCGCCGCCTTCCGCCGTGTGGTTGAAGACCACATCGAGAACGACGCGGATGTTGGCGTCGTGGAACGCGCGCACCATAGCCCGGAACTCGTCGTTCGCCTCAGCGGGGTTTTGTGCGTAGGCCGCATGCGGAACGAAGAATGCAACCGGGTTGTAGCCCCAGTAGTTGCTCAACGCTTTGGCCTCGAGGTGTGGCTCGTCGACAAAGGTCTGGACGGGCAGCAGCTCGATGGTGTCGACGCCCAGCGCCTTGAGATGATCGATGACCCGGGTATGCGCAAGTGCGCCGTAAGATCCGCGCAGGGACTCTGCAAGTTCCGGGAACTGTTGCGTCAGGCCGCGAACATGCGCTTCATAGATCAGTCCAGGCTCGTGGCGGGTGCGGTCGCCGCATACCGGGCTCTCTGGATGCGTGACCACTGAGCGCAGCGGCTGGCCGTCACTCGGACTGTAGTGAAGAGCCTTGGCGTAAGGGTCGAGCAGCCGCTTCTGTGAATCGAAGTACAGGTTCTGCGGCCCGTGAGCCCGCACGGCGTAACGTTGCCCCGCAGAGATTCCCGGCACGAATCCATGCCAGATCCCATAGTCGTTTGCGGGTAGCGGTAGACAGGCCGTTTCACGGTCCTGCTCGTCATACAGGCAGATGTCCAACTGCTCGGCGTGGGCACTGTAGACTGCGAAATTCACCCCGCCGTCACAGGCGGTGCTTCCGAGCGTGTGCCAGGTGCCGGTCGTGATCTGCTGTTTTTTCATCAGCCGTCTGCCCGACGAAACACCTGAGTAGCGAGCGGACCCAGACGCAGCGCAAGGGACTGTTCGAAGCCGTCGAACGGTAGCGGCTCTGTTTCTACGGCGCCCAGGTTGCCGACGTTGCTGCCGCCGTAGATACCGGCATCGGTATTCAGAACTTCTGCGAAGCGACCCGCCGCCGGCACGCCGATGCGGAAGCTGTCGTGAACCTGGGGGGTGAAGTTGCAGACGACGATGACGAGACCGCCCTCAGCATCGGTGCGAGCGAAGGCGATCACCGAATTCCGGGCGTCGTCCGCTTTCAGCCATTGAAAGCCCCGACCGTCGCAGTCCCACCCGTGCAGAGCTTTCTCACCGGTGTACAGCCGGTTCAGGTCGCGCACGAGGTGCTGCACGCCGCGATGCTCGCTTTCGGCGAGCAGGTGCCAATGCACCTCACCGTCGTGGTTCCATTCGTCGCGTTGTGCGATTTCGCCGCCCATGAATAACAGTTTCTTGCCCGGGTGTGTCCACATGAAGCCGTAGTACGCCCTCAGATTTGCAAACTGCTGCCACCGGTCGCCAGGCATGCGTCCCAGTAGGGAGCGTTTGCCATGCACCACCTCGTCGTGGCTGAGCGGCAGGATGAAGTTCTCATCGAAAGCGTAGACCAGGCCGAAGGTTAGCTCGTTGTGATGATGTGATCTGTAGACCGGGTCACGGGACATGTACCTCAAGGTGTCGTTCATCCATCCCATGTTCCATTTGAAGCCGAAACCGAGGCCGCCGTCGTGCACCGGTCTGGAAACCCCGGGCCAGGCGGTGGACTCTTCTGCCACCGTCGCCGCGTCCGGGAACGCCCGGTAGATGCTCGTGTTGGTGTGCTGGAGCAGGCTCACCGCCTCGAGGTTTTCGCGCCCGCCCTCGGCATTGGGCAGCCACTGGCCGTCTTCCCGGCTGTAGTCCAGATAGAGCATCGAGGCGACGGCATCCACCCTCAGACCATCGACACCGTAGCGTTCGAGCCAGACCATGGCGCTGCTCAGCAGGAAGCTGCGTACCTCGTTGCGGCCGAAGTTGTAGATGAGGGTATTCCAGTCGGGATGGTAGCCACGGCGGGGATCCTCGTGCTCGTAAAGCGCCGTGCCGTCGAACCGGGCGAGGCCATGCTCGTCGGAAGGAAAATGTGCGGGCACCCAGTCCACCAGCACCCCAAGGCCGGCTTCGTGGCAGCGGTCGATGAGCCGTTTGAACTCCTGTGGATGGCCGTATCGGCTGGTCGGGGCGAACAGCCCGGTGGGCTGGTAGCCCCAGGAGCCGTCGAATGGGTACTCGGCGATGGGCATGAACTGCACGTGGGTGAAGCCCATATCCAGCACGTAAGGAATGAGCGCATCGCCCAACGCTTCGTATGTGAGATAGCCACCGTCGTCTCCACGGCGCCAGGAACCGGCATGCACCTCGTAGATGCTCATGGGTGCGTCAGGGGACTGCTTCGGACCTCGGCGGTCTGTCGGTGCGCCGATCCCTGCCATCGTCAGCGACGCCGTCTGCTGCTGGTTCTGCTGCCAGGCCCCCACAGGATCGGATTTCTGCAGGCGGCTGCCGTCGGCAAGCAGCAGGTCGAACTTGTAGTGGTGCGCCGGTTCGATGTCCGGTAGGAACAGCTCCCAGATGCCGTTGGCCGGGTGAAAACGCATGGGGTGGGCGCGCGGGTTCCAGGCGTTGATGTCTCCCACCAGAGATACGGCCCGTGCGTTGGGTGCCCAGACGGCAAAGCGAAAACCGTTTGCACCATCGAGCGTCATCATCTGGGCACCGAGCCAGTGGTGGAGGCCTTCGTGGGTCCCTTCGTTGAACAGGTACAGGTCTTCAGCACTCAGCGAGCTGCCGAACTGATAGGGGTCGATGACGTGCCAGGTGTGTTCGTTGTTGCTGAGCTGCAGAGTGTAGGGGAGCTCTGGCCGGTGCTCGATAGCGGCTGTGAATAGACCCGTGCACGAGGGATCCGCGTTTAGGGCGACACGATGGCCATCGATGAGCGCTTCTGCCATTGTCGCACCGGGTGCCCAGGCGCGCAGCATGACAGAGCCTGAAGGATCATGATGGGGCCCCAGCAGGGCAAAAGGGTCACGGCAGCGGCCGTGGCGAAGGTCGTCGGCCAGGGCACGATCCGACCGGCTCAAGAGGTTGCTCATGCGCCCATTATAGGGCGCTGAGCTGGTTCAACTATCGCTTTCTGTTTCAGAAAGGCTGAGCCATAGCCGGTTTGCTCCCGCGTGAGTTGGGGCGAATGCAAGGACGTCTTCGAGCAGGCTGCGAGCGCTGAACGTATCGCCCTGACGAGCGACCTCATCAGCCTGCGACACCATGAGGTCGGCAGTGCGGGTGATCCAGTGAAGCGCGTCAGGATTCTTCTCGTCCAGATTCAGCATGCCTTTCGCCACGGCCACGACGTTCTGCTTTGGCGGCAGGGTATAGGCGGATTCTGCGAAATAGCGTGCTGCTTTCCTGTTCATCTCCGCCAGCTGCTCAGCGTGTGTCTGCAGGGTCAGCAATCTCTCCTCCAGGCGTGAGATGGCGCCTCGATATTCGGCATGCCCCGAAAAAACATTGCCGAAGCCCCGAACGTAGCTTTCGAGCCGGTCGCGATCGTTGAGGCTCGCCAGGCGTCCGGCGTAGTACTCGACGTGGTCGTCGAGCGGGGGGGTATTTCTGGAAGACAGCAGGCTGGCGGCCAGCGACAGGAAACGCTCGTGATTGCTGTCGTTGATGTCTCTCAGCCAGGCATAGGTAGTCAACTCGTCGAACCGTGGGTCGCTGGCTGTCTCGATGACTTCTTCGATATCCCCGGCAGCGTCCTGCGGCCTTTCGGAACCTGAAACCATGGACGGTTCAGGAGCAACGCGAATCATCTCGAACGGCTCACGCTGAGCGGCAGGACTGCTGACCGCTGCCGGTGTCGATGTCCGCTGCTCGAGAAATGCTTTCCACCAGTTGAATACCTGATCGTGATCCACCAGGGAGTACGCCGCAAACGCAGTGGCGGCGAGCAGTGCCAGCAGCATCAATCGAGTGGTAGGCGTGCGTGACTTTGCCTTGGAGCGCGCCGTGGTCAGTGTGGGCGTGCGGAAAAACTGGGTGGGCGCCATGGGCGGTGCCACCGGAGCGGTCGTCGTCGCAGCAGGCACTTTGGCGTCGGGCACGGTGGACGTCGGGAACTGACCGGTGTTGCGTTCGCGTGCTGCGACCAGGTGTGGGCGGGCCGCCGGTTCGGTGATGATGATCTCTTCGATTTCGCTGGGCTCATCGTAGAACAGGCGCATGCCTTCTCTCGGGGAGGGCTGGTCGATGAGTGGGAAAGCCTCGTTGACCAGCACCGGCACGGGACCGGTCATCTCCGTGAGTGAGTCGGAGATGACGTACTCGCACGCTCCGACGACGAGGCGCGTGCCTGGCACCAGGTGGGCGATGGGTTGCACGGGTGTCTCGTCTGCGGTGACCCGTCCCGCGAGCGCGCTCACCCAGAGCTCGCCATCCACGATATCGAATCGTGCGGCGTGGGCGGCGTCTTCAGGGCTCGCTACCAGCTCTCTGTTGTCGCCTTCGCAGAGAACGGCGCCCGGAACCAGGCGCAGAGACATGCTGTTGTCTTCCGTGACCACGTACCAGCGAGCCGGCAGGCGCGGTGGTTCGCGCAAGCCGGACAGGCCGATGACGGGTTGCTCGCGTGTTAGGTGCTGCAACGTCCTTCCCCCAGTACTACTAATGCGATGATTTCTAGCCATCGCATGTATCTATCTGTTCTTGAAAGGGTTCTATAACGACCCTTTTCTAAGTATCCCGGGTGCTCTGACGGCCCCGTAGAAAGGGAAGATACAAAAAACTAGAGCAATAAAGAAGTCTTCGCTTAAAGTATTCCTCATGACTTCATTGCAGCCATTCTCCCTGCGGCTCGCGGGGACTGACAAGCAGGTTTCGTACCCTGCGGAGCGCCCCGCAATCGTTCTCTTCGTCAAGGAGGATTGCCCCACCTGCAGGGAGATTCTGCCGCTCGTCGCGGAGCTCAAGTCTGCGTGCGGGGAGGCGCTGGATCTTCACGTGCTCGGCCAGACCGAGGCCGGCAATCTGCTGCTTGCTGAGACGCTGGGTGCGGTGCTCGATGACTCCGATCTGAAGGTGTCGTTCGCCTGCGATGTGGATACCGTGCTGAGCCTCTTTTTTGAGGGTGAGCAGCCGCTGGTGGGTTTCGTGCGTGAGGAGTGGCGCGATTTCTGGGGTGGCGTTGCCGACGAGCACGGGCTGGATCTGGGGGCGATCGATTGGCAATCGTTGCCTGAGTGGCGTCCGGGCTGCGGGTCGCTTTCCGCAGACCCCATGAACGCTGAGCGCCTCCAGGCGGAAGCGGAGAACAGCCCGCTGCGCGCCCGTCGCATTGAGGTGGGCAGTCTCGACGATGAGTTCGAGTTTATGTTCGATCAGGGTTTCAGCGACGGTCTGCCGCTGGTCCCGCCAACCCCGGAACGGGTCATGCGGATGTTGGCCGGCACGTCGTTGGATGCGCAGGAAGTGATCGCCGTGGTGCCGCCGAACATGGGCGAAGCGACGGTCGAGAAGGTCGCCATCAATGCAGTGATGGCGGGGTGTCGACCGGAGTACCTGCCGGTTGTGCTCGCTTCGCTCAAGGCGGTTTGCAGCGATGAGTACAATATCCATGGCGTCATGGCGACCACCATGGGCGCGAGCCCGGTTCTGGTGGTGAATGGTCCGATACGGAATCGTCTCGGCATGAATATGGGGCTCGGCGCGCTGGGACAGGGCAATCGGGCAAACGCCACCATCGGCCGCGCGGTGCGTCTGGCGGTTCGCAACATCGGCGGTGCACAACCCGGCGGCACCGAGCGCTCGACGCTCGGCAACCCGATGAAGTTCACCATGTGCTTTGCCGAGTGGGAGGAGCGCAGCCCTTGGGCGCCCATGCATGTCGAGCGCGGCTACCAGGCGGATGAGTCGGTCGTCAGTATCTATACGGCCACGAGCGGCCCGGTGCTGATCGTCGATCAGACTTCCCGAAGCGCAAGTCAATTGGCAGGCTCGTTCGGCTTGTCGCTGGAATCTATTTTCGGGCCGAAGCAGCACTATGCGTCCGATACGCTGGTGGTGGTCTGCCCTGAACACGTGGATACCTTTGTGCGCGACGGCTATTCCAAGGCCGATATCCGCGCGCGCATTCAGGAGGTCACAGCCCGACCGATCCGCGAACTGCTGGCGGACGATATTTCAGGCACCGGTTTTCCAGCAGATTTCGCTGATGGCAAGGACGCGCAGGCGCTGGATCGACCGTTGCCGAAATTCCGCTCTGAGGCGGACATCCACATTGCCGTTGCAGGCGCTGACGCGGGTAAGTTTTCCGGAGCGTTTCACGGCTGGGCGACTGGCGAGATCGGCTCGATATCCGTTTCGCAGTCGATCGATCCATTTATTTGAGCAACCTCAAGGAGGTCATATGACAGTCATACTCGACCCGACCAACGAGCGGGTGCCCGTCACAAGGCAGCTGACGCCGCGACCGCCGGGTATCACCGGCACCGTGGCCTTTCTCGACATCACCAAACCGCGAGGCAATGTGCTGATCGACCGTATGGAAAGCCTGCTTGCCGAGCGGCTGCCCGACGTCGAGTTCAAACGTTTTGCCAAACCGACATTCACCAAGCCTGCGCCGGATGCGCTGCGCGAAGAAGTGCGGGCTGAAGCAGATTTCGTCATCGAGGCGCTGGCTGACTGAGGCTCCTGTACCACGTGCAGTTTGCATGACACGGTATGGTTCGAGATTCAGGGGCTGCCCTCTGTATCGATCGCTTCGAGCGAGTTCCGCGATGCTGCGGCCACGCAGGCAAGAGCGCTGGGCATGGAAGATGCGCATTGCGTGTTCGTCGACCATCCCATTCAGGATGCGACGGACGATGAGATGCGCGCCAAAGCC
>JAUIKX010000123.1 GCA_030430515.1 Gammaproteobacteria bacterium
TCTCGGCTGCGGTAATGGGCCATCCAGCTGCGGGAATAGCGTGGCTTGTAAACAAGCTGCACGCAGTCGGAGCGGGCCTCAAAAAGGGTCAGATAGTTCTTGGGGGCTCGTTTACTCGCCCGGTGGACATAGCTGCCGGTGACGTTATCCAAGCGGACTATGGGCCATTGGGAGCGATCGGTGTGTCATTCACATGAGCACGCTTCCTGTCAAAGCGGTAATGAAACCGTTTCCTTATGCGGTGCAGATCGATGCGCCGCTTCTTCAGGCCCGAAAAATGATGCTGGAGCATCGCATACGGCACCTGCCGGTGATGAAGGGCCATGATCTCAAAGGCATCATTACCGACCGGGATCTGAAGCTGTTGCTGGGTCCTGAGCTGGGTTCGCCTGATCCACTGGGATTGATCGTTGAGGATGCCTATGTGGAGAACAGTTTCAGCGCCGATCTCGAGACCCCGCTCGCTGAAGTGCTGGCCTATATGGCCCGACATCACATCGGAGCGACTCTCGTGACGTCGCGAGGGCGCCTGGCGGGAATCTTTACCACCATGGACGCCTGTCATCACTTCGCGGAGCACCTCGAGCCGGGCATTACGGATTCGAGCCCGCCGCTCAAAGCGTGAAACGCTCAGCAATCTGTGGCGGGGTGGGCTGCTAAGCTCGAAAGCCCATGGTTTACGGATTGAGCAGTACCGTGATCAGCCGAAATGAATCCCGTCTCATCGCCATCGAGCGTCGCAATCTTTCTGTGCAGCAGGCCAAGCGCCAGCAGAGGCAGCAGTGCCGATCACCGCGTCCTCCTCGGGCTGCCGAGCGGCGCGCAACCTCACGCTAGAACTCGAACACGACGGACAGGCGCGCGTTCAGAGGCTCGCACGTCGAGATGTTGGTGTTGCTGTGCGCATCGGGGAAGTAGTCCTCGTCGAGCAGGTTTTCCACGTTGAGCTGCAGTTTCGTCGCAGCGTTCAGCTGATAGTAGGCGGCGGCATCGATGCGGGTGTATGACGGTACTTCCACGCTGTTGTCTTCGCGCACGAAGAAACTGTCCTGATAGGTCGCGCCGATCGCCAGTGCCAGTCTGTCGTTTACCTGAAAGTGGTTCCACAGCGACAGCATGTGTTCCGGGGTCTGCCGGGTGGCATTGCCGTCATTGCCACCGCCGTCGGCGCTGTCGACTTCTCCGTCGAGCCGCGCGTAGCCGGTATTGATCGTCCACCGGTCTGTGAGCTGGCCCGTGAGCTGAAGCTCGAAGCCGGTGGTGGTCGAGCCCTCGACGACGATGAGCTGATCCTGATTCTCCGGATCGACCGATGTGTAGCTCTCACGCTGAAGCTCGAAAACTGCCGCAGTGAGGCTTAGTGCTGGACGTATGTCCCACTTGAGGCCGACCTCGCGGTTCTCGAAGAACTGCGGGCGGGTGCTTTCGGTGTCGAGGTTGAGGGTCAGAAATTGGTCGCCCGAACGGGGCAGAAAGGTTTCGCTGTAGCTCGCGTAGGCCGATATGTTATCCGCCGGCTTGTAGATCAGTCCGAGGCGCGGCGTAATTTCGTTGTCTTCGCGCTGAAACCTTCCCCCCACCGCATCGCCGTCGTTTTCCTCGATGATATCCAGCACGTCGATGTCGAACGAATCGTACCGCCCACCGAGTACGGCGATGAACTGGTCTGAAAGGTGGATCTCATCCTGAATGTAGATTGACGCGATGCGAACTTCCGACTCTCGGTTGCGGGCTGGATTGGTAAAGCCGAATGCCGGGATGGCAAGAGGATCGCTGAAAGGAAACGCATATTGATCGTCGCCATTGGTGGCAAAGACGTTGTCATCCCGGGCGTTGGCGGTGTCCTGTTGACCTGTTTCGATACCGATCAGGAGCGTGTGCTTGACGCTACCCGTGGCGAATTCGGCCACGAGGTTCGCCTGAGCGATGAGGTTTTCTCTTGTCGTGGTGTCGCGGTAGCCGTCCAGCTCGACGGATGTCGGTATGCCGTTGGCCAGCGTCACGGCCTCGCTGGGATAGAGGTTCTGGTACATCTTGTCGTAGTCGGCATACTGAACCGTGAAGTTTCCGTGTAGGGCGCTGTTGAACTGGTGGTCCAGTCGGGCTCGCAGGATGTGGGCTTCGAGCGTCGTTTCATTCTCATCTGCCGAACCGAAGAAGGTGTCTTCGAAGCCTTCCAGCGGTCGATTTTCGGTACCCCCAGTGTTTTCTGACGGCACGCCGCGGTCGACGACGCGGTCGTCGTCAACGTATTCGTAGGAAACAACGAGTTGGCTCCGGTCGCCCAGTTCTACCTGCAGGGTAGGGTTGATGGCGAAGCTGGTGCCGTCATATTCGTCTCGATGGTTGCCCAGGGCCTGGTGGTAGGCGTTGATGCGGAACGCGGCACGATCGGTGAGGCTTCCGTTGGTATCCAGCCAGGTGTGGTGCGCGCCGAACGTATCAGCGCCTATATTGATCGCAGAGAACTGCTCCCCTGAAACCGGCTTTTTCTGCACCCGGTTGATGACGCCGCCACCACCACCTCTGCCGAACAGCAGAGCATTCGAACCTCGCAGCACTTCGATTTGCTCGACGTTGTAAAGAGGACGGTAGTACTGCACGTCATCGCGCAAGCCATCGATGAAGAAATCAGCGGTGCTTTCCACACCGCGGACAATGATGGCATCGCGATGGCCCTCGCCCTGGCTGATGGACAGCCCCGGGGTGTACCGCAGCACATCGCCGAAGTTCTGGAACGCCTGGGCCTGAATCTGCTCCCCGGTAAGAATCGACAGGCTCTGCGGTACGTCGATTATCGGCGTGGGGGTTTTCACGGAGGCGGATTTGTCGCTGTAGAGGTACTGGCCCTGGACGATGACCTCCTCAATAGCGCTCGGGTCGCGGTCGGTGGCGACCGCGTGGTCTGTCGAGGTCAGGGTCAGAGCGGCCAGAGTCAGCAGCAGGCTTGAATTTGCCCGGGTGTACATGTGCGTATCTCAGTGCAGTGGATGAGTAGCACTCAGATTAATGCAAATGAGAAATAGTCTCAATTACATTTTTGTTGCGTTTGGCGATGGCCGGGTTTTTGTGCGCCGCTGTTTGAGACGCGTTGACCGGTTCTGGCATGGAATGTGCTGCGTCATCGCTTGTATGTGTTGAGGCCCGCTGAGCGTGCCTCGAACACGGAACCGCTTGCGGTTCCGCTGAAATGAACCGGGAGCGAGACATGATCAACGTCTGCAGAATGGGTCGAAGTGCCGCCGAAACGCACCGTCTGGTCAGCTTTGCGTTGTCCCTGGCCTCCGTTGTGTTGTTGGGTATCCTGCCGGTGAAGGCGAACGCATTGGAGCTGCCGCTTCGCCAGGTGGAAAGCGGTGGCCTCTATCTATCTGTGGCTGAGTCGGCACTCAATCAGGGTTTGTTGCTGGATACCGGTTCGAGCTACTCGGTGGTGACGCGCGACGCTTACCGTGAGCTGTCCAGGGCTGGCCGCCTGACATTCGCTCGCAGGGTGCTCGGGCGCATGGCAGACGGCAGTACGGCCAGCGTAGATGTGTACCTGCTGGATAGATTGGTTCTTTCTTCAGGGTGCAAGCTGGATCAGGTGGAAGTAGCCGTTGTACCAGGCAGCGATCGCAACATTCTGGGACTGAGTGTGCTCACGCGACTGCAGCCGTTTACGGTGTCATTGCAGCCGGCAACGCTCAGTGTCGAGCGCTGCCGTGCAGGTACAGCTCATCGCTGATAAAGGGGCCTTCGCTTTTTGCCGGGGGCGCCTATCCAAGGCCTGGATGGTGGGCCGGACGCTTCAGTCGTCTCCTCGAAACGGGCGAATTCCACGGTGTTGGCATTGTCAGCCGATATGATGCGTTGCCCGCGTTTGAAGGGGCCCTGTTTGCCAGGGGCACCGGCCACGACCACCTTTGTAGCGGAGGCGGTGGGTGATGACTCGCTGGCTGCGGCGCTCCTCTTGAATGGCGGACTGCCTGCGTAGGAACTGGGTTTCATGGCGCCTTCGGTTTCGGCGTGTGTGGATGTGAGCGGCAGAATGCCTGCGCACAAGAACAGTGCGGCACCGAGAGCTGTGTGGCTGATATATCTCATATTGGTGCGGTCCTCAATCAGTTAGACGCTTAAAGGATGCTATCTCAACGAAATCAGGAATAAACACCAGGTTTTCTTCTTCGATCTTCGTATTTTTCGATGAGTCGGGCGTTTTGGCGCACCGAAGCGGTGCGTCAGCCTCTCAGGGCTTTAAGCAGCCCGACGGCATCGGCTGTGTCGAGATACTCCCGAAGACTCTGGATCTGGCCGTCCTGTACGTCTGCGACAACGCACGCAGCGATGCGTAGCTCGTTGCCGTCCGGTAGGGTGCCGCGCACCAAATGCTCCTCCACGAAGCCTCTTTCGGTTGCATTGCAGGTGCGCTCCTCATACCGGAAATCAGGCACGCGTGCTTTCACGGCTGCGGAAAACTGGAGCAACGCGTCGAGAGGCATCGGCGGGTTGTCGTTCTGAATGGCTTTCAGGTCTGCGGCGCACAGCGATCTCGCAGCGTCCACGTCACCCGCCGCAAAAGCGGCGAACAGGCGCTCGGCAATGTCTGTATGGCTCATGTCGTTTCCTGGGGAGAATTGGTTGGACCGAAAGTAGGCTGCGCTCTTTGGACATGCAAGTCGCACTAACTGCGCCGGCCTCTGACCGGTCTGCGCTTCTTACCCGGTGCGCCGATCCAGGGCCGGCTGGACGCCCGGTTGGAACCGCCCGACTCGGTATCGTGTTCTTGTCTTGTGCGAGCATTCCGCCGCCGGAAGGGTCCCTGCTTGCCGGGTGGTCCGACGCGGCTTTTGATCGGGCTGGGTTGTTCCGGGGCCTGCTCTGGTGCGGGCTCGTCTTCTATGGCGTATGGCGTTCGGGGGAAAGGCGGGTGGCCGCGGTAAGAACTGATGCGCATGCGTAGCCGTCGACGGGTCAGCCGCTTCCAGAGGCTGCGAAGTGTACTCAGCATGCACCCACCGTTTTCTGTTGGTCGCTCAAGCATAACGGTTGCGGCAGATTTCCCAGGCATCGAAAGATCGAATAAATCGATCAATCATAAAAATAACATCGACTTTTATATAGCAATGGTGCCGCTATCATTTCTGACTGTCATCAGGACGGATACCCGTGGCTAACCACACCCTTTCAGCAACTCGAAGCCTGGGCGAACTCTATCGCTTCTTCTTTACCATTCTGCGGCCGGAGCGTGGGTTCTACTGGCTGGCAGTGGTGTACGGTATTGGTATCAGCTTGCTGTCTCTGGCGACGCCGGTGTCGGTGCAGATGCTGATCAATACGGTAGCCAACACCGGTCTCACCACGCCACTCGTGGTGCTGTCTTTGAGCCTGTTCGTGCTGCTGCTCGCGGCTGGCGGTCTGCAGGCGCTGCGCATTCATCTGATGGACCTGTTCGCTCGCCGTTTCTACGCCCGCATGGTGTCAGAAATCGCGCTACGGGCGATCTATGCGGTGAATCCTTTTTTTGAGGACAACGGAAAAGGTGCGCTCTTCAACCGCTACTTCGATCTCGTCATTGTGCAGAAGCGGTTGCCGGTGCTGTTTGTGGGTGGTTTTGCCATCGTGCTGCAAACAGTGGTCGGTTTCGCGCTGGTTTCGTTCTATCACCCGTACCTGTTTGCGTTCAACGTGCTGATCATCGTGCTGCTCTGGTTGAACTGGGCCATCTGGGGCAAGGGCGCGATACGAAGTGCGCTGGAGGTGTCGCACCGCAAGCATGCGACTGCGGCGTGGCTCGAAGGGCTCGGCAGCTCCAACGGCTTTTTCAAAACCGAGCGGCACATCGATCTGGCGCTGTCCAGCACGGAGGCGTATACCGCCAGCTACGTCGATGCGCACAAACGCCATTTCAGATACACGTTTTCGCAAACCCTCATGTTTCTCGCCACCTGGGCATTCGCCAGCGCCCTTCTGCTCGGGCTGGGTGGTTGGCTGGTGATTCAGGGGCAGCTTTCTCTCGGTCAGCTGGTTGCGGCCGAGCTCGTGCTCTCGGTTGTTTTCGTCGGCATATCCCAGATGGGTACCTACCTGACCTACTTCTACGACCTGTGCGCGGCCGTTGAGGAGCTCAGCCTTTTTTACGATGTAGAGCAGGACCCGCCCAGAGCCGTGAGGAAGTTCCAACCGGCATCTTCGCACCTGGCGTTTGCCGGGGCGCTGGGCGAGGCGCGTGGGGTGCGGCTGACGCTCGATTTCGAGGTGCCGCCTGGAAGTCGTGTGCTCGCCAGCAGCTTCGATCACGCAGAGCAGCGCCTGGTGACCAACCTCCTGAAAGGCCATGAAAAACCGGAGTCGGGATATATCGCTCTGGGGGGCGAGGATATTGCGGCGCACATGCTGCACGAAGTCCGTCAGCACATCATTGTCATCGACCGTCCCAACGTCATGCAGACCACGCTGCGGGAATATCTGTCCTCCAGTGCGCCAGAGGTGCAGGTCAACGTGCTCGATGCACTTGCTGATGTGGGGCTCAGCAGCGTGGTGCGTGGGCTGCCGTCGGGCCTGGATACGCCGCTGGCAGAAACGGGTTGGCCCTTTTCCATTGCTGAAACCATGCAGCTCAAGCTTGCCGCAGCCATTCTGGCTGAGCCTGAGGTGCTCGTGTTGAGCGAAATATACGACGCGGTACCCAAACATATGCTCAGCAGGGCGCTGGATCGCTTCAGCGCCAACGGCACGACGGTCATCTACTTCTCTGCCCGTGGGAACGATCTTGCTTTCGATCGTTTCCTCTATCTGGGGCCTGACGATCAGCGTGTGTTTGAGTGTTACGAAGACTACCGAAACGTGGCTGACGTTGAGCACGTTTCCGAACCTGCAATCTGAGGCGGCCGTGGCATACGAAGTACATCAGTCTGCGTTCAAGACGCTGAACAGCATACGCATCCCCCGGGTGATGCCGGTTGTCGGCTGGATCCTGCTGGTGGCTATGCTCATCGTCGGCGCGGCGTTGGCGACCGTTCCCTGGGTTCAGACGGCATCCGGGTTCGGCACCGTTACGGCATTGAATCCCAATGACCGCCTTCAGGAGATCAACGCGCTGGTCTCCGGGCGCATACAGGAGTGGTACGTTCAGGACGGCAGCCGGGTGCAGGTCGGCGACCCGATCGTACGGATTATCGACAACGATCCGCGGCTCGTTGAGCGGCTCGAAGCGGAACGCTCCCAGGTTCAGGCAAAGCTGGAGGCAGACCGCACCGCTGCGGAGATTGCCGAGATCGACATGCGGCGCATGCAGCGTCTGCACTCTGAAGGTCTGGCGGCCCGCCGCGAGTATGAGCAGGCACGTATTCGCCTCGAAGAGCTGCGCGCCCGTCTGGCAGAGTCCTCAGCCCAACTCAGCCGGATGGATGTGCGGTTGTCCCAGCAGTCCATTCAGCTTGTTCGAGCTCCGAGGGATGGCGTCATTCAGCAGGTCTTCGCAGGCGCTGCTGCAACTTTCGTGACAGCCGGTCAGGTGGTGGCGACCTTCGTGCCGGATGATGCGGCTCGAGCCATAGAGCTCTTCATCGATGGTCGAGACGTTGCGTTGGTGCAGCCCGGGGCGCCGGTACGACTTCAGTTCGAAGGTTGGCCGGTCATTCAGGTCAGCGGCTGGCCTTCTGTTGCGGTCGGCACTTTCTCCGGCGAAGTGGTGGCGGTGGATCCATCCGCCGATGCGAGCGGCCGCTTCCGGGTGCTGGTTTCGGAGGACCCGGAGGCAGCGCAAACATGGCCGGACAAAGCCTACGTGCGGTTCGGCGCCAAAGCACGGGGCTGGGTGCTGCTCGAAACGGTCACGGCCGGTTACGAGATTTGGCGCCAGCTCAATAATTTCCCGCCGAACCTGCCGGGTCTGGGAGCGTCTGGGACATGATGCGAACGTTGCTCGCCGCGATAATCCTGGTTGCCGTTTCCGGGGCGGGAAGGGCGACGGCCCTGCTTCCTGAGGAACTGCTGGCTGCCTCCGCGAAACACGTGCCTGCCAACCTGCAGCGCCAGGCGGAGGTCCTGGCTGCGAGCAGTCGCAGTGTGGCTGCCATGGGCGCCTTTGACACGGAGGTCTATGGAGAAGGATTCGGTCGGTTCGATGGCTATTACAACGGTCGGTTCATGGAGGCGGGGCTCATTAGGCCTTTCAGATCGATGGGCGGAAAGTTGTACGGAAGTTACCGCAACTCGCGGGGTGATTTCCCGGTATACGAAGATGAGTACTACTCGAGCACGGGTGGTACTCTGAAAATTGGTGCTTTGTTACCGTTGCTGCGCGACAGGCAGATCGACGCACGCCGTGTCGGCATCCTTGATGCGCGCCAGGCCATTCGTGAAGCCGAAATGCAGGCGCTTCTCACGCGCGTGGATGTGCAGCGCCAGGCGCTCCGTACGTATTGGGAGTGGGCGGCTTCAGGTCATACGCTGAATGTGTATGAGTCATTGTTGAAGCTTGCAAAGGATCGAGATGTTGGTATGCGAAAGCAGGTGAGAGACGGCAGCCTGGCAGCCATCTTTCTCACCGAAAATGCCCAGAACATAGCCCGGCGGGAGTCGTTGCTTCTCGAAGCGCAGCGCAGATTTCAAACTGCAGCGCTGGCGCTGTCGTTTTACCTCAGAACATCGGAGGGACAGATGCGGGAACCGGAGGCTGGTCAACTGCCGTCTCTTGATGTTCTGGCAAAACTACCGCGCGCGTCGACGTTCTCCGACACGCTGTCAGTTGTGGATCGGCGACCCGAACTACGCCGTCTCGACGCGGCGATCGTGCGAGCGGAGCAACAGATCAGGTTGTCGGGCAACGAACTTCTGCCTTCATTGGATCTGAAGCTCGAGTACGGCTACGGGCTTGGCAGTGCTGGAGAGGGTGGTCCGTCCAGGGCGTCTGAAGAGGCGGTCATCGGTATCAATCTGTCGGTGCCGCTCGAGCGTCGTACGGCGAAGGGGCGCCTGTCGCGAGCGCGGGCCGAGCGTGAGGCATTGCTGCAGCGCAAGCGCCAGGCACAGGAGCAGATCGTGCTGGAGATCCGTCGGATTCTGGTGGACCTGGATGCAGCCCGTCGGCAGGTGGACCTGGCGGAGAAAGAGATGAAGCAGGCGCAGCGCATGCGGGATGCCGAAGTGCAGCGCTTCCGACAGGGTGCGAGCAATTTCTTTGTCGTCAACCTCCGGGAGAAATCGGAAGCCGACGCGCGGATCCGTTATCTGGATAGTCTCAAAGCAGCCCACCAGGCCCGTTCGGACTACGATGCCGTCACCGTCAACGAGCAGCGGCTGGGTCTTTCTTCTGGATCGGGTTGAACGTTTTTATCAGTGCAAGGCTGTGCGGCACTGTGGGCAGGTGCGATGGCTTTCCCGGGTGAATGCCTCGAAAAGCAGCTCGGCATCGGCTTCCGACAGGCCGAGCTGCTCACGGAGTTCATCGAGCTGTGCCATTTCCTGACTGTCCACAACACCGTCTTCCAACGCCGTGGCCAGCTCCTGTTCCCACCTTCTGCGGTGCAGGCGAAGCTGTTCGCTGAAGCTCGAAGCGAGTATCCCTGCAGGTAGAGCTACCATGCCGACGCCGATCAGGGTGATACAGCCTCCGAAGACTTTCCCCATCGGTGTGATCGGAATGACGTCTCCGTAGCCGACGGTTGTGAGGG
>JAUIKX010000124.1 GCA_030430515.1 Gammaproteobacteria bacterium
CATGCACCGGATCGAACACAAGCGTGTGCAGCACGTTGCGAAGCCCATTGTGGTCCAGCGCACCACCAACGAAATTCTCGATCATGCGCTTCATTGCCGGCATGGCCATGTAGGTTTCTAACTCTTCGATGCCGCCCGGCGCCATGAGCACGAGCTTTTCGAGGCGTTCCGGATGATCCAGCGCTGTACGGATGCTTACCGCGCCACCGAGCGAGTTGCCGATCAGGCTGAACCGCTCCACGCCAACGGCATCGAGCAACCCCACCAGATGGCTGGAGAAAAATGTCGTGGTGTAATCGATGTCCGTTGGCTTGTCTGAGTAACCGAATCCGGGCAGGTCGGGCACAATGGTTCTGAAGCCCGCCTCAACGAATGCCTCAATGTTCAGCTTGAAGTTACTGTATCCGCTCGCTCCGGGACCGCTGCCGTGAACGAATACCACGGTGCCTTTCGCCGCACCCGCGGGCGCATGATCGTGGTAGTGCACACGCAGCCCCGACACCTCCACAAACGCACCGCGCGGCGGCCCACCAATTTCCGTCGTCATTCTGCCTCCCCCTGAAAAGTAGTCTGTCAGACGAACTCGTCTGCTGTCTCAGCCCCCATGTTCATGGCACCCCAGTTGCGCGCGAACGGCACCGGGTTGTTGGCCACGTGCGCCCGGGCGATATGGATGTCGCGCCAGATGTTCTGAAGCTCAGAGCCTTCAAAAACAGAGCGGCCGCCACCAACGTCGAACAGCCGATCCACCGCCGTAATCATGCGGTCGATGACGAGACCTGCCTGGTAGCGGTACTTGACGCGATCGATCATTGGAATTTCCGTGCCGGATCGGACAGCATCCACCAGGCGGTCGAGATTGCGGAACAGCACCGCTTCCATCTCGTCCGCGTCGTTCAGCGTCTGCGCCACACGTTGGGTTATATCGGGATCACCCTGCAGCTTGGTCGGGTCAGAGCTGCTGCTGGACGCATTGTCGATGAACACGTCGACTGCATGTCGTACCGCGCCGATCGCCGGTGTCGAGACGATGCGCGCGAACAGTTGCGCCCACGGTATGGCGTACATCGGGTTTTTCTGATCGTGCACGCAGTTGAAGCCGTCGATCCGCTTGTGCGTTCTGTAATCCGGAACGAACACGGGCTCATCAATGACAATATCGTTGGAGCCCGTACCGTGCAGACCATAGACGAACCACGTGTCTTCAATTTCATAGTCGCTACGCGGCACGAGGAACGTGCGGTAGCCTTCGCCCGGCACGATGCCGCCCAGCAGCACCCAGGTACAGTGGTGGGAACCCGAACTCCAGCCCCAGCGGCCGCTCAGCATCAGACCGCCGTCGGCAACCTCGACCTTCGCACCTACCGGGTTGTATGAGCTGGAGATGCAGGTGTCGGGATCGTCTTTGTAGACATCACTCAGGGCCTGTTCATTCATGATCGCGAGCTGATAGGCATGAACGGCAATGATGCCGGTGATCCACGCGGTGCTCATGTCACGTTCGGCGATGGCCAGATGTGCTTCGAAAAACTCCTGAGGTGTCGCTTCGAGCCCACCCCATTGGGCAGGAAGAAAGGCGCGCATCATGCCCGTCCCTCGGATCGCCTCGACGACCTCATCAGAAACCTGCCTCTGCTGTCTCCCGAGCGCTGCCTGCTCGCTGATCAGATCGAGAATCGGCTGAACCGACTCGAGCAGACTCGGCCGCCCCGAAACCTCTATATTCATTGCTTCGCTCATGCTTCTTGCCTCCTAGCCACAGCGCTCGTCACTGCAGCAAGTTTCCCACCGACCCCGGGCAATGTAAACCATTTGCGTAATTTTAAGCCCTGTTTTTTACGCAAACGATAACGTGATGCCAATCAACATTGCTCTATCAGCAGTTTTTACGCACAATCAACAGCATTCGCAAAAACAGAAGAGGCCCGAATGGGAGGGGTAGTACTGGTAACCGGCGGCAGCAGAGGCATCGGCCGAGGCATCGCCCAGGCATTTCTCGCCCAGGGCAGCACGGTCTACACCTGCGGCCGCACTCCACCCTCGCAGGATGACGGCAGCCGGTTCATTCAGGCCGACGTTCGGGACGCCGACCAGGTGCAGGCCATGATCCAGCAGATCATCGAGCGCTCCGGCTCACTGGATACGGTCGTCAACAATGCCGGCGGCGGGCCGCCTGCCGACGCAGCAACGGCTTCGCCCCGCTTTACCGAGTCGATCATCCGCCTCAATCTGCTGGCGCCGCTGATCGTCAGCCAGGCGGCATACACCGCACTCCGCGATAGCCGCGGCTCCATCATCAACATCGCCAGCGTTTCCGCCATCCGCTCATCTCCCGGCACCATGGCTTATGGCGCCGCGAAAGCGGGATTGGTATCTGCCACCCTGTCGCTGGCCCAGGAATGGGGGCCGGAAGTGCGGGTGAATGCGATTATCGCCGGGCTGATAAAAACGGAAGCGGCCCATGAACACTATGGTGGAGAAGGCGGTATAAAAAGACTGGAGTCGCGACTGCCTTCGGGGCGCATGGGGACGCCCGACGACATCGCCCGGGCCTGTACATTCCTTGCATCAAAGGACGCCGACTACATTTCGGGCGCCTCTCTGGAGGTGTTCGGTGGCGGCGAGCCCCCGAGCTTCCTCACGTTCATAGAGGAAGCTACAGGAAGGTAACCGTCAGTTGCCGACGATACGGCCCCAGCGGTAGTCGTATTTCAGACCTTTCACGGCCAGCGTGGTGTCGGCATGACGAACGCCCGGCAGGGTCATGATCTCCTCATTCACCAGACGAACGAGCTCATTGCCGTCTTTGACGATGGTAATCACCAATATGTCGAAACGGCCGAGCATGGTGGCCGCGAACCGCACGAACGGCAGTTCGGCGATGGTCTGCGCCGTCTCCGCCACATGCGCAAGGTCGGCGCGCACGCCGATATAGGCCATCATCGGCGGCTCTTCACCCGTGAAACTGGTGAGCGCCATGATTTTGATGATGTTGTTTTCCTGCAGACGCTTGATACGACCGCGCACCGTACCCTCCGCCAGCCCCAACTCCTGGGCGATCTCCCGATTGCTCATCCGGGCGTCTTTCGAGAGATGCTCGAGAATCTGCCGGTCTACGTCGTCGATGCGGGGTTTGCTCATAGCTGCGGCACCATTTCAGACTGGTATTTGTAGACCTCCACCGTGAGGCCTGGCACCAACCGGCCAATACCGGGAATCTGCGAGACCTCCTCATGCAGAAACGTGGAAAGCTGCTCGAAGGTCTGAGCCGCCACGAGAATCTCCAGATCATGCGGGCCGGTGGTCATGGTGACGGAAAACACCTCCGGCAGCTCCGCGAGCTTGCGCCCCACCTCCTCGGCATTGTAGTGCTCCACCTCGATACCGATGGCCAGCAGCAGATCGTAGCCTGCCGCCGAAAAGTCGGTGACCGCGACCACCCGCATGGCGCGCGCATCTTCGAGACGGCGAATGCGCTTACGGATGGTTGACGAGGTGGACCCGAGCCGCTTCGCCACATCCTGAGTCGACATGCGTCCGTCTTCACGAAGAAGCTCGATGATCTGAAGATCGAGTTCATCGGGCACGAAAGAAGGCGCCCCCTCCTGGGTTTCACTCATAAACTATCTCAAAACCACAACGGCAATAAATACGAATTCGGCTACCTTGAGCACTTTAACTTGAGCATATGCGCATGTACAGTAGGCAAAAATTACGCAATCGACACAGAAACGCGCTGATGATCAACACTCTCGAAGCCCGCATCGAGCGGCTGGAATCCATCGAGGAGATCCGCCAGCTGGTGGCGAAGTACTCGCTGTCTCTCGACATGCGAGACCTGGATGCTCATGTCAACCTGTTCGCCCCGGACATCCGCGTGAGCCGCGACAAAACCGGCCGCGCCCATCTCAAACGCTGGCTGGATGACACGCTGCGGCTGCAGTTCACGGGCACGTCGCACCACACCGGCAATCATATCATCGAGTTTACCGACAGGTCGCATGCTCACGGCGTGGTGTACTCGAAGAACGAGCATGAAACCGGCGACGAGTGGGTAATCATGCAGATGCTCTACTGGGACGATTACGAGCGCATCGACGGGCAATGGCTTTTCCGCCGGCGACTGCCCTGCTACTGGTACGCCACGGACCTGAACAAGCCACCGACCGGTGAACACAAGATGCGCTGGCCGGACCGCGAGCGCTACGATGGCGCGTTTCACGAGCTCTTCCCGTCGTGGGAGGACTTCTGGGCCCACCCGCCTGAAGACGACGAACCAGAGGTCGCGCCTCCGGCGCCACTCGACGCGTTCCTCACCACCATTCGCCGTGGTGCGCCTGATCCGAGGATTCGCGTTCGATGAACAACCTGGAACGATCCATACCCACCGTGCTCGCCGACGCCGCAGCTCGCTGGCCGGACAAACCGGCGGTCGTCGACGGCGCCCGTCAACTGACTTTCAAAGAGCTGCAATCAACAGCGCAAGCTGTCGCCAGCGCGTTGATCGGAAAAGGTCTCCACAAAGGAGATCGATTTGCCATCTGGGCGCCCAACTGCTGGCATTGGATTGTTGCCGCACTCGGCGGCCAGCTGGCCGGCGGCGTGCTGGTGCCAATCAATACGCGCTACAAAGGCAGCGAAGCCGCCGACATTCTTCGGCGGAGCAAGAGCCGCGTACTGTTCGTTACCGACGGGTTTCTTGGTACTGACTACGCAGCGCAGATCAAAGAAGAATCTCTTCCCGACCTGCAGGAGCGCATTCTGCTGAACGACCCTTCTCTTGAGGCACTCATCAGAACGGGCCAAGCCGAGCAGGGCGAGACCTTGAACGCACGGGTTGCCGCCATCGGACCAGACGATCTCGCCGATATCCTCTATACCTCCGGAACCACCGGCGCACCCAAAGGCGTCATGGTCGCCCACGGGCAGAACGTTGCCACGTTCATGAATTGGAGCGATGCAGTCGGCCTGAACGAGGAAGACCGCTACCTCATCGTCAATCCGTTCTTTCACTCCTTCGGTTACAAGGCCGGCTGGCTGGCCGCCCTGCTGCGCGGCGCCACGAGCTACCCCATGGCCACCTTCGATGCTCAGGCCGTGCTCGAGCAGATCGAGCGCGACGGTATTTCCATGCTCCCTGGCGCACCAACCATTTTCCAGTCGCTGCTCGCTCACCCGGACTTTGAGCAGTACGAGCTGAGTTCGCTGCGCTGCGCAGTCACCGGCGCGGCATCGGTTCCCGTACAGCTCGTGCACGATATGAAGGAAAAACTCGGCTTTCGCGAAGTCTACACAGCCTACGGACTGACCGAATCAACCGGCGTGGTGTCCCTTTGCCGCTCTGGCGATGACCTCGAAACCATCGCCAACACATCGGGTCGCGCCATGAACGGCGTCGAGATCAACATCGTCGACGCCGACGGCAACACGCTGCCGCCCGGAGAAGCCGGCGAAGTGCGCATCCGCGGCTTCAACGTCATGAAGGGTTATCTCGACGATGCGCAAGCAACCGCTGACACCATTACCGCAGACGGCTGGCTGTGCACCGGCGACATCGGCGTCCTGAACGCACGCGGCTATCTCAAAATCACCGACCGCCTCAAAGACATGTACATCTGCGGCGGCTTCAACTGCTATCCCGCCGAAATCGAGAACACCCTGCTCGGCCACCCGGCGATTGCCGATGTCGCGGTGATCGGCACCACTGACGAACGCATGGGCGAAGTCGGCCACGCCTTTGTGGTGAGGTCAGACAAAACACTCGACGAAGTATCGCTGATCGCCTGGGCGCGGGAGCACATGGCCAACTACAAAGCGCCGCGACACGTCACATTCATCGATGAGTTGCCGCGCAACGCATCCGGCAAAGTCCTGAAATTTCAGCTCGCACAACTACAGGAGAAGCGCACATGAGCACGATCACGGTCACCGATCGGGAAGGTGTCACCCAGGAAATAGAGGCCTCCGAAGGCATGTCGCTGATGGAGATCGTGCGCGACGCCGGCTTCCCCATCGAGGCCATTTGCGGCGGGCAGTGCGCCTGTGCAACCTGCCACTGCCTTATCGACGAAACGTGGACCGATAAGTTACCCGCAGCCGACAGCGACGAAATCGAGCTGGCGGAAACCTCGGACTACTTCGAGCCCGGCAGATCCCGCCTCACCTGTCAGATCAACTTCGAGGCGTCGATGGACGGCCTTAAGCTGACCATCGCACCCGAAGAGTAGGCAGCCAATCAGAAGAAGTAGCTGCCGCCGTTGGCGACCAGCACGGAACCCGTGCAGAAACTTGCCGCATCGCTCGCCACCCAGGCAACCGCTTCCGCAACCTCCGCGGGCGCCGCCATGCGGCCGAGAGGAATCGCCGCTTCCATGGACTGGATCCACTCCTCGGGGATACCTTCCATCACCGGCGTGTTGGTCGGGCCGGGTGCGACCGCGTTGACGCGAATACCACGCCCTGCCAACTCCCCTGCCAGGCAACGGGTCATACCGATAATCGCCGCTTTACTGGTGCAGTAATGCACGGCTCCCTCGCCACTCTGCGCAGAGGTGGAGGAAATGCTGACGATGGAGCCACCTTTATCGGCAGCCGCCATTGCTCGAACCGCTTCGCGGGCACAATAAAACGCACCATCGATATTCACACCCATCACACCTTTCCAGCCTTCATCCTGCATGTGGATGAGATGGTCTACATGGGTGGTTGCCGGACCGCCGGCGGCGAGCTCTTCATTGCGCTTGGCCATCAGCTCGTACATCTCATCGCTGCCGTCGTTGGCGTAGCGGCCAATGCCGGCATTGTTTACAAGCACGTCCACCACACCCAGCGCCTCGCTTACACGGGCGAACGCGGCGGCAACACTGCTGCTGTCACTGACATTGCAGGCGAGCCCGAGGTGCGGACCATCACCAACACAGACCTGGGCTGTGGCTACCGCTTCACTCTCATTCAGATCGAGCGCTGCTACCCGCGCACCGAGCGACGCGAACTTGTGGGCTATTGCCTGCCCCATACCCCGACCGGCACCGGTCACCACGACGACCTTACCGTCGAAACGCTGTTGATCACTCACAGTCAAACCCTCCTTCCCTCAAGCTTCCGGTGGCCCAGGCACCACCAGCTGTTGTGACTTACCGCCGTCCACAGACAGACACACGGCTGTAATGTACGCAGCCTCATCAGACAGCAGAAATGCCGTAGCCGCTGCAACCTCTTCCGGCTTACCCAGCCGATTCATCGGCACCCCGCCGGCGATCGCCTCCGCGTAACCGGGAATGCCGCCGAGCGCTTCGACGGTACCCGGCGTTGCGGTCGGCCCCGGGGCAACGACATTGACGCGCACATTCTGCGGCGCACCTTCCATTGCGGCGACGCGGCTGAACTGCACGAGCGCTGCCTTTGAGGCCGAGTAGGCCGCCATATTTTCAAGAGCCAGAAGCGCGTTGATGGAAACCATGTTGACGATAGCGCCGCCACCCTGGGCCGCCATGATCGGCATTGCCGCGCGGGTGGCAACATACGGCGCATCGACATTGATACGGAAGTCCTGACGGAACGTATCCACATCGGTATCGGCAATGCTGCCCCAACCCACGTGCATGGCATTGTTCACAAGCGCATCCAGCCGACCGAACCGTTGGCCTGCCTCCTGAATCCAGGCCGTGAGCGCATCGACGTCTGCGACGTCAAGAACCCGGGTCGAAACTTCACCATCAATCGCGTCAGCCGCCGCGCCCAAAGCGTCGGCGCGCCGACCGCAGATTTCAATACGAGCGCCTTCGGCAGCCAGGCGATGAGCAATCGCGAGCCCGATACCCTCGCTGCCACCGGTGACCAGAGCCACTTTCCCGCTGAATCGTTGCATACCCTCTCTCCTGAACTTTCAGCCCAATATTCGCACTTTATTCGACGTTTTTCTACGAATTCGAGAAGTTTAGGGTCTATTTTCTTTCTTATTGCATAATTTAGCCGGCATACATACACTGGCCTCGATGACTAACCCCAAAGAAAATCCGTTCGAACTGATCGATGCTGAAGTCGGCGGCAAACCCTGCCGCATCTTCGCCAATGTCGCCCCCAACATGGGCACGCTGCTCCAGGCGCTCGATACTTTCTCTGAGCGGGAATTCATTGTCGATGGCGAGCATCGGCTCACCTACCGGCAGGCAAAAGCAGCCACCGTGCAGCTTGCAAATCACCTCGCCGAGGCAGGCATCGGTGCCGGCGATCGGGTAGCCGTCGCACTGCCTAACAGCGCAGAATGGATCATCGCCTTCCTGGCACTGGTTGCCCGGGGCGCGGTGCCAACCCTGATCAACGCGCGGGGCGCAGCGGAAGAAGTGCGCTACTGCATCGAGAGCACAGGCTGCAAAGCGTGGATTGCGGGCGAACGGACCATCAATATCGATATCGACCCCGGCATCACCTGCATCACCCCGGAAACACTTGCGAGGCTGCTGAACGAACCAGCCGAAGGCGACCTGACAATCGCCGATCGCAGCCACGGCGATGAGGCACTGCTGATGTTCACATCCGGAACAACCGGACGCGCCAAGGCCGCAAGCCTCACCCACCTCGGCGTGCTGACCATGCTAAAAAGCGTGGAGTATTCCGGTTTTCTCATCGCCAGCGACATGGCGCGCCGTTTCGGCATAGACCTGGAGACGTTGATGGCGATGCGGCCGCCGACCGTCACCCTGCTCATGTTCCCGCTGTTCCACGTGAGCGGCTGCCACGCCGTCATGCTCAGCAACCTCACGCAGGGTGGCAAGATCGTTCTTCAGCGACGCTGGGATGCCCGGGAAGCCGTGGAAAACATCGCTCGCGAGAAAGTCACCGCGTTTCCAGCCGTACCTACGATGTACTGGGATCTGATGAAAGTCATCGATGAAACGCAGCTGGACGTTTCGTCGTTGACCTCTCTGTCTGTTGGCGGCCAGGCCACTCCCGCCGCACTTCTGCATGAAGTGGTCGAACGTTTCCCCAGCGCCGTCATCGGCACCGGTTACGGCATGACCGAAAACAATGGCACCGTGAGCATGTCCATCGGTGAAAACTTCTTGAGCAAACCCCACGCCACCGGCAAGCCCCTGCCGACAGTGCAGGTGCTGATACGCGACGATGATGGTCGCGAGTGCGCAGCAGGGGAAACCGGCGAGATCCACATTCGCGGCGCGACCCTGATGACCGGCTATGCCAATGCCGAGCCGCCGTTCTTCGATGAGGACGGCTGGTTTGCCACCGGTGACATCGGCCTGCTCGATGAGGATGGCGACCTCTGCATCGTCGACCGACGCACCGACATGGTGATATCCGCCGGCGAAAACATCTACTGCGCCGAAGTGGAACGCGCCATCAATCTGCATCCGGCCATACGCGAGAGCGCCGCATTCGGCCTGCCCGACGAACGGCTGGGTGAACGTGTCGTTGCCGTTGCGAGCCTGGAAACCGGTGCACAAGCCGACACAGACGAAGTGCTGACGTCGCTGGACGCACACCTGGCCAGATACAAGATTCCGCGGGCGCTTCTGATCACCAGCGAAGCGCTACCGAGAAACCCAGCTGGAAAACTCATCAAACCGCAGATCAAAGAACAGTTTTTCAACGAGGACACCAACGCATGAGCTTT
>JAUIKX010000125.1 GCA_030430515.1 Gammaproteobacteria bacterium
GCTGGCGGAGTACCCGCATCTCGAGCGCATTGTGGCGGAGCGGGTGTCGCTCCGGTGTGATCCGGCCGTGCGCGAGATGCTCGAAGAGGACCGGCCGATGTTCGTTGTGTCCGGGCACGTCGGCAACTGGGAGGTGGCGCCGAAATATCTCGATCACATCGGCATGCGGCTGAACCTGGTGTATGCAAACAACCGCAACCCGTTCGTGGAGTGGGCCCAGCAGCGGTTCCGTCACGGTCGGCATCTGCGCTACCTCGATAAAGATGAAGCGCTGCGGCCGATGCTGGAGTCGGCGAACGAGAACCGCTCGATCGGTCTGCTTCCGGACCAGCGGGTGGACAGCGGTGTGTTCCTCGATTTCTTCGGCGAATCTGCGGGCACCACCATCAGTCCGGCTCGTGTGGCTCTGCGCATCGGCTACCCCATCGTTCCGCTGCAGATTCGCAGGCTGGATGGCGCCCGTTTCGAAGCGATCTTTCACCCGCCGCTGACCGTGCCGGAAGAAAAAACCGACAAGGCAGCTGCAATCGACCTCACAATGCAGTTCAATCGCCTGCTGGAGCAGTGGATCAGCGATGATCCGGGTTCCTGGCTCTGCACCAAACGACGCTGGCCCAAAAAAAGACCCGCTGCCGATACCTGAAGAACGAACAGGCCTTAACCTTGCGAATGCTCAAAGAATTTCTGGACCGCTATCCCGGCCAGAGCATCATGCTTACCGTTGTTCTGCTGCTTGCGGGGGTGGCTGACGGTTTCGGAGTGTCGGCGCTGCTGCCGGCTCTGGAGCTCGCCTTTCAGAACGAAGGCGGCATCACCTCCGACAACACCATCAACCAGTTTTTTCTCGACCTGCTCGCGAGCCTGGATCTGTCGCCGACGCTGGCTTCGCTTCTGGGGGTCATTCTCGTCGGGATCTGTCTGAAGAACGCGTTCGTATTCTTTGCCGAGCAGCGCATCGGCTACATCGCAGCCAGCGTGACCACGCGCTTCCGCATGCGGCTGCTACGCGCGGTTACATCTTCGCGCTGGAGCTTTTTTGTCAGCCAGTCAGCAGGCCGGCTGGCCAACTCTATGGCCACCGAGGCCTGGCGGGCATCCAATGCCTATGTTTACGGCATGAGGCTGCTGGCGCTCTGCGTGGAGGCGGCCGTATACGCGGTGGTGGCGATGCTGGTTTCGTGGCAGGCGACGTTGCTCTGTCTTGCGGCTTCGCTGGTCATCGTCGTCATATCCCATCGCTTCGTGCGCATTTCGAAGAATGCCGGTATCGGCCAGACCCAGTGGTACCGGTCGCTGCTGGCGACGCTGACCGATCTTCTGGGTTCCATCAAGTCGTTCAAGGCCATGGGACGTGATCACTCCGCTGAAGAGGTGCTTTCTCTTGAAACCAAGCGTCTGAAGCACGCGCTGAAGCGGGAGGTGCTGGGCAATGCAGCGCTGGAGGCCGCGCAGGAGCCTATGTACATGATCGTCATCGGGGTGGGTATCTACCTGGCGATCGTGCAGTACCAGGCGGAGATGGCCACCGTCACGGCCATGGGGCTGATACTGACCAAACTTCTGCGTCAGTTCGGCAAAGTGCAGAAGCAGTACCAGCGGCTTGCGGCCTGTGAGAGCGCATACTGGGCGCTCGAGGAAACCATTGCCGATGCAGAGACACAACGCGAAACGTGGTTGGGCCAGCAGCAGCAGACGCTCAGCCGCGAGATCGCGCTGCGCAACGTATCCTTCGATTACGCGAAAGCCGACGTGGAAGATGCGGCGGTGAAAGACCCGGTCATCCGGAGCCTTGATCTCACGATCCCTGCGCGTGCGCTGACTACCATCGTTGGTGAGTCCGGTGCGGGCAAAACCACGGTCATCGATCTGATTACCGGTCTCATCCAGCCCACCAGCGGCGGCATATACATCGATGACGTGCTGCTTGCCGATATGGATCTGCAGAGCTGGCGCCAGCAGATTGGCTATGTGCCGCAGGAGAACATCCTGCTGCACGACACGCTGTTTCACAACGTGACGCTGGGCGATGAGAGCATCAGCGACGCCGACGTGGAAGCGGCACTGGCTGCCGCCGGGGCGCTCGATTTTGCTCAGAAAATGCCCGAGGGTATTCACAGCATCGTTGGTGAACGGGGCGCCAACCTGTCCGGCGGCCAGCGGCAGCGGGTAATGATCGCCCGCGCTATTGTGCGTAAGCCTTCGCTTCTAATTCTGGACGAGGCGACCAGTGCGCTGGACCCGGAAACCGAAGAGGTGATTTGCGACGCTCTGAGTCGGCTCAAGCAGGAAATGACGGTGATCGCTATTTCGCATCAGTCAGCCCTGACCCGCGTCGCCGATCAGGTGGTGCGGTTGGAACGGGGTCAGCGCAGCAGCGACTGAACGACGCGCACGGTCGGTTCGATGTAGTCCGGTGGCTGCGGCTGCCAGTTATCGTCCAGGTCTTCCAGGGGGCGGGCCCAGTCCGCCGCATATGCGGCCTGGTGTACAAGACGCACATCCCGCCACCAGCGCTTCGGTGCCCAGCGCATGGCTGCCCGGTAGATCGCGGCGTTGAGTCCAGCGTAGCGGTCGGCGGGGATGTCGTAGATGTAGGTGGGTTTGCCGGCTGCAACGCAGTCGCTGAGCATGGCGATGCTGTCGCCGGTGACGATGAGGCGCTCGCACCCGGCCAACATGTGCATCAGCGGGTTGTCCGGATCGTTCGGTTGCCACCGATAAAAACGGTCTTCAACGCTCAATACCCGCTGAACGGCGTCTGCCAGCAATTGTGGCGTACGCGCGCTGGTGCTTACCCAGAGGGCGCCGCCGAAACGGTGTCTGAGCGCTTCTAGCTTCCTGGCAAAGTCCTGTGCATTTTCGTCATCGAATACCATCGGCCCGCTGTTGCCGCCCAGGAAGACACCGGTTGCAGGAGATCCGTTTGGCGGCTTTTTTGCGGCCTCGAGCTTCTCAGCGGTTACGGAATGTATGGTCAGCGGGTTTTCCAGAAGACCCTCCTGTGCCGGTAGCTGGTACTGCGGTGTGGCGATGACCAGGTCGAAATCGGCAATACGTGCCCAGCAACGGCCGATATAGATGATCTTCGTTCTGCCGCCGCTTTCACGGCGTACCCATCGGGCGACCGGCTCGTTGCGCAGGCTTGCGGTGATGAGGAGCTCCGGCCATTGTCGGTGCTTCAGCGTTTCAGGATTGGAAAGTCCTGTCAGGGTGACGGCGCGCATGAGCCCCAATGCGCTGGCCCAGGGTTTGTATTCGACGCTGACGCGTTCCCACGGTTCCCCCAACCGCTCCGCGAGAGCAGTGACCTGTGTGGTTTCACCGGCCCGGAAGCTCGTCAACGCCCAGATTCGGCTCATCTTGAGACCTCGAATTGGCCTATAATCGCCGCGCGGTTACAAAGGATCTGGAGTTTCTTCATGAGTGAGTTGGCGGTGCTGGAGCGGGATACGATCTTGCGCTTCGTGGGAGAAATCGCTCCGGATGTTAAGGCGTCCAGCAAAGATGACATTCAGGATACCATCGGCCTGTCCTCGATACAGGTGCTGGAACTCATCGAAATGATCGAGGATGAGTTCGACATCCTTTTTCCGCTCAACGACCTTGCAGATATCCGCACGGTCGACGAACTCGCTGCGGCAGTCAAAAAGTTGCGTGACGTATGAATCTCATCGAACGACGGATAGCAGACAACCGCGCGGCGTTCTCCGACGAAGAAGAGAGTCTGTTTGGCGTGACCATCGAGCCGATGGGTTCGCCTGTACTCGGCCGCTGTCAGGGGCGGGAGGTCATTCTTGCCGGCACCAACAACTATCTGGGTCTGACCTACCATCCTGAGCTGATGCAGGCGGCGGAAGCGGCGCTTCACGATCACGGCACGGGAACCACCGGCTCGCGCATGGCGAACGGCACGCTGCCCCATCACGTGGCGCTGGAAGATGCGCTGAAGAAATTCTACGACGCGCCCTCGGCGCTGGCTTTTACCACGGGCTTCCAGGCCAACCTCGGGGTGATTGCCGGGTTGTGCGATCGCGATGGGGTGCTGCTGCTCGACGCCGACTGCCATGCCAGCATCTACGACGGTGCGGCGCTTTCCGGCGCCACGGTGTACAGGTTCCGGCACAATGACGTCGCGGATCTGGAGCGTAAGCTCAAGCGTCTGCAAGACCAGGCAGGGAATGTGCTGGTGATCGTCGAAGGCATTTACAGCATGCTGGGAGACACCGCGCCGCTGGCGGAGATCTGCGATGTGGTGCAGTCCTACGGTGTCGCCCTCATGGTGGACGAAGCGCACTCGTTCGGAGTGCTGGGAGCCACCGGCCGGGGGCTGGCGCAGGAATGCGGGGTTGAGGACCAGGTGGACGTCGTCGTGGGCACGTTCAGCAAGAGTGCCGCCTGCGTTGGCGGCTTCTGCGTGAGCCGCAAACACGATTTCAGCCTGCTGCGTCGCGACATGCGTGCTTTCGTTTTCTCTGCGTCGTTACCGCCGTCGGTGGTGGCTACGGCGACTGCTGCGTTAGGCGTCATGGCGGCCGAGCCGGAGCGTCGGAAAAACCTATGGCATAACGCTGAACGCCTCTATGGCGCGCTGGCCAATATGGGGCTCGAGGTCGGCCCGGAAATCAGCCCGATCGTAGCGGTGACGCTCAACGACCCGGAAGGTGCGGTTACTGCCTGGCATGGTCTTCTGGACAAAGGTGTGTACGTGAATCTCGTTGTGCCGCCTGCGGCGCCCGACGGCAAGTCTCTGTTGCGCTGCAGTCTGAGCGCGGCGCATACCGACGAACATGTGAATCAGATGATCGACGCCTACCGGTCCATCGTCGCCTGATAGCTTTCTCCATCGGGCAGCACCAGCCGATGGCAGTGCAGCATCAGCCGCTCAGCTTTCTGTAGAGGGTCGTCCGGTTTTCCGTAGAGATGGTCGCCGACGATGGGGTGGCCGATCCAGCTCAGGTGCACACGGAGTTGGTGAGTCCGGCCTGAGAGCGGCTGCGCGACGATCCAGGAATGCTCTCCCTCAACCTTCAGACAACGCACCCGTGTGATGGCAGGTAGGCCATCAGCCTTGCCTGATGTGAGCCTCCACCCGCGCTCTTGAAGCTGTATGTCCGCACGCTGCCCGGCCACACGGTAGCGGCTTTTTCGACCCTTGCGCAGATGTAGATCGATCAGCAGCGTCCTGTTTGTCGGAAACTGGCCCACGACTCGCGCGAGATAGTATTTGCGCACCTGGTGGGCGTTGAAAGCACGGGTGAGTACCGATTGTCGCGCCTGTGTCTTGCCGATGAGCAGTACCCCGCTGGTGCCCTTGTCCAGGCGGTGCACGAGATAGTATTTGCCGTACTTCTTCAGCTGCGTCCACAGATCTTCGATGCCGCTCCGGTCGCGCAGCACCGGCAGGTTAGCGGGTTTGTTGAGCACCAGGAGCGTTGAAGACTCATGGATGACGGCATGCTCGTCGTTCATCGGTGGCCAATCCAGCTGAAAGGATGGAAACTAACACACCATGAACATCCGAGATCTACGTTACCTCGTTGCGGTGGCCGAGCATCGTCACTTCGGCAGAGCCGCGGAAGCCTGCCATGTGAGCCAGCCGACGTTGTCTACCCAGCTCAAGAAGCTGGAGGAAACTCTGGGGGTGGTGCTCATTGAGCGAACCAACAGGCAGGTTATGCTCTCCAGCGTTGGGGAACGCATCGTCGAGCAGGCGCAACGGGTGCTGCGTGAGGTCAACCAGCTCGTCAACATTGCCGAGCAGTACCGCGACCCGTTCGGGGGAGATTTCCGGCTCGGCGTCATTCCGACGGTTGCGCCCTACCTCCTGCCGAAGATCCTCGGGCCGATGCGCAAAGCGTTTCCTGAGCTGCGAATCCAGCTCAACGAGGGACAGACACACCAGATCGTCGCGCGTTTGAAGCAGGGACAGCTCGACGCGCTGATCCTCGCGCTGCCGGTCGAAGAAGACAACATCGTGTCGCGGCAACTGTACCGCGAGCCGTTCTACTTCACTGTCGCCTCATCTCACCCGCTGGCAGCACGTAAAACGGTGACTCAGGAAGATCTGGACCACGAGCAGGTGTTGCTCCTCGAAGACGGGCACTGCCTGCGGGATCAGGCGCTTGATGTGTGCGATGCCAACAACGCTGTCGAAAACACCAACTTTCGCGCCACCAGCCTGGAAACCCTGCGCCAGATGGTGCGTGCAGACGTCGGTATCACGCTCATGCCTGAACTGGCCCTAACAAAAAGCGCTGGTGTGCGCTACATCCCCTTCAAAGGAACGAAAGACTCGGTGCCGCATCGGGACATAGGGTTGTGCTGGCGCAACACCTCCACGCGCGCCGCCCTGCTGGAACAGTTGGCAGAGCTGCTGCGGGATGTGATGGATTGAGGCGTTCGGAGCGTTCGGGACACACACCTTCAGTTTGCGCGTTTGCGTTTTTGCCTCCAAAACCGAGTTCACTAGCTAGCTTCTTGTCCGATCCTGCGCTGATGCATCATCGGACGCAGGAAAAAAGCTCCGTTTGATGGAGTATTCGTGCGAGATAGTCCCTGCGTGTTCGTGAGGTGCGAACGGAGAAAGCTGCACACTATTGTGTGCAGAAATAGGAATGAAAGAATCGCGGTGACTTAGACTATGTATAGTCGAAGAAAGCCGGGGAATTGGCTCTCCGGCGCCGCTCACGGTTGAGTAATCTGGCCATCCAGCCATTAGCTGAATCGGGAAATTCAGCGCCAGGATGCGTCAGGAATGTTACTGCTAGAGTGAGCTGCTTGATATATTCGCGCAGCGTGCAACGTACTGTTTTGTGCTCCCGTTGAGTATTGGAATCGGTTGCCTCTGTACGTTCATTCCATAGCGGTGCCAGATACAGATCGAGCTCTCCGGCTTTGAATTGCTGAGTGTTTAGCCTTTCGCTTATCGAAGTGTCCTGGGCTTCCTTCAGACTATTGGCCATGCCAGCTTCAACAGGGTTCAGATCGACGTAGCCCATACAGGCCAGAAGATCTTCCCGTGTGAGCAGAGCGCCTGAATAGAAGCGCTTTTCGAAAAAATGACCGGTGCAGCCGTCCTCCTTGTTTGCCCATAGAGCAAATGGTTGCTTCAGGTGCTGCATGAAACACGATAGTGACCCAAGTGCTTTGCGGCAACGAGCCAGCCGTTCTGGATTCTGCAGAATGGAGTGATATCGAATGGCTTGTTTCAGGTCGAAGTCTGCGTAGGTCTGCCGGTCGCCAGCGGGAGTCGTAATTGGTTTCGAGTTGAATGCTGAGCACCATCTCTCCGCGACTTCTTCATCGGACCATGTGTCCGCTTCATTGGGATCGTAATGCACCACGAGATGAAAGTGGTTGCTCATGATCGCGTACCCCATTATTTCAACCGAAAAGTGGTTGGCAATGTGCCGCAGCCTGTTGAGGAACACCTCCTTGCGATGGGTGTAGTCTCTTCCCGTGATTGGATCCTGACCCATCAGCCAGGCTCGGCGTACACAGCGAGAGGTAACGTGGTAGTAATTTGCCTGGTTCGGATCCACAAGCTCTGAACGGGGTTTGGTCATGCCACCATGTTGGCGTGTGTTCAGAGCTGGCGCGCGGATGAAGCTACATAGTTTCTGTGAGAGGGTTGCTTGACACGGTGTGATCCAACGAGAGCTGATTCGTATCGGGGAGCGGTGTGTGTCCCGAACGAAGAAGTCCCGAACGAAGAAGCCCCCCACCACCATCCAGCCGAGTGGCGGTGGGTGGCTCGATTCGCAGTATCAGTCGAGATCTGCGAGTAACGATTCCCGCGTGGCATCAGACGCCGCGGCCTGCTGCTCGAAGCCTGCGTAGTCGATTCCAAATTGCAGGCCTGCCCCGCCTCTCAACGCGTCGATCGTATGTGCTGGGAGCTCGAAACGTAAGAAGTGTACAGCTGCAGTTTTTTCTTCGGTGGATCGGTCCAGGTCTTCGTTGGCAATGGCGAACACGCGCTCCCCGTCACCGGCCTGCACCCACACCTTGTGCTCGACGCCTGCCAGGCGTGCCAGCGCTTCACGGCGCTCATCGATATCCGGGTACTCGATCATGAACGTCGCCTTCCAGTTGCTGCCATCCGGAATGAGCGGGTTGTAGGCATCGAGTTCGTCCTGAATGCCTGCCGCTTCGAATACGCGCTCCACCCGCAGCATCTCCTGAATCTGATACTGAATGGTCAGTCGATCTTCGAAATACAACGTCGCGTTCGGGCCCAGCGCGACCTGGCGTGGTTTCTTGTGCTCGATGACCTGGGTGCGAAACGCTGGTCGCTTTTCTGCGTACTGTTCCAGGCTCCAAAGGTCCGAACGATCCAACTTTTTCATCTTCGTCTCCTGTTGTTTGGACTGAGTGTTACGAGCGGATACCGTAGGCGCGTTTGACCATGGTGACCGGATGTTCGGCCTCATTGCCGCCATCATCGTCGCCGTTGAGTCCGTGTGCGATCAGCCTGCCCGCCATTGGGCAGTCGGAACCGAATGTCTCCGCTTCAGCATCCTTCACGCGCCTGACAACTGGGCGGGCGATCTTCATGGCCTTTTCATAGGTTTCTGACTTTACGGCATAGGTACCGTCGTGGCCGGAGCAGCGCTCGATAGCCGTGACCTCGGTGTCGGGGATGAGCGACAGGAAATCCCGGGTCTTCATACCAAAGCTCTGAACCCGCTGGTGGCAGGCCACGTGGTAGGCAACCTTGCCCAGAGGCTTTTCGAAATCGGTTCTCACAAGGCCAGCTTTGTGTCTGAGCATCAGGTACTCAAACGGATCGAAAAACGCGGCTTTGACCTTCGCTACATCGGCGTCGTCGGGAAACATCAGCGGCAACTCCTGCTTGTACATCAGCACACAGGAAGGGATTGGCGCGATGATGTCGTAACCTTCCTCGATCGCGTTCAGAAAAACCGGCAGATTTTTGTCTTTGAGCGATGCAACTTTGTCCAGATCGCCCAGCTCCAGTTTCGGCATGCCGCAACAGTGCGCGTCTTTGAGTACTTTTACGGGTACACCGTTGTGGTTGAGCACGCTGATCAGGTCTTCCACCACCTGTGGCTCGTTGTGGTCGCCATAGCATGTCACGTAGATGGCGACCTTGCCGGTGGTACGCTCGCAGGACTTTGGCTGCAAGCTGCCGCCAACTTCGTCAGCTACTTTTTTCGATATCGGCTTGTGTGTGAAGGGCGGCAGCGGTGCAGACTCATGAATGCCCACCACACTGTCTCCGAGTTTGCGGAGTGCGCTTGATCCAGCGGCAGCGTTGGCAATCTGCGCCACGCCAGGCAGCGAAAGCGTATCGAAGATCGGATCGGTGCTCGTGATGATCCGATCGCGCCACTTGGTGTCGCCTTCTTTGAACTTGTAGGCCTTAGCCCGGAGCATCAGGTGTGGGAAATCTACCTTCCACTCGTGCGGCGGCAGGTAGGGACACTTGGTCTCTGCGCAGAGATCGCAGAGAAAACACTGGTCGACGACGTTCATGTAGTCGGCTTTGTCGACGCCGTCCACTTCCATGGTGTC
>JAUIKX010000379.1 GCA_030430515.1 Gammaproteobacteria bacterium
GGCTACCGCGTGCGTGAAAACGTAAACTGGCTCCTGGCCCATCCTGAGATCGGCAATCAGCAGAGTATCGTCCACGACCTCAGCCCTGATGAATCCGCCGGCGAACCAGTCAAGGCGTTCGACTGCAGGAACACTCATCGCACCCGAGAGCGCATTCGTATTGGAATCGTACGGAGTGAACGTCATGCGTGGCTCATCCAGTAACAGGGAGTCAAAGCCTTCGAGGTAACCTTCATCCGTCATTGCAACGACGCGCCAGAGAATCGTGTTGAATGGTGTTGGTGTGACGAACAACGGCGCGTCCGCAAGGCCGGAGTTCGCGAGCGCGTCTTCAGCCTTTGCGCGAACGTGAGACTGCGCAGCCCATGTCCACCCGAGATACAAAGTACTCAGAACAAGGCTCGCTGTGAGAACTTGCGACGACCTGGTCGCCAACGGCCAAACAAGCGCGAAGATGACCGCCAGCAATATCGGCAGCGTGTAAGCCGGATCGATGATGAAGATCGTCGCCCACTTGGCCGGCGGCATATCGAGCGGCCAGAGCAGCTGCGTTCCGTAAGCCGTGTGTGCATCGAGCAGCGGGTGGGTCAGCAAGACAAGGGTGACAATCGCCAGCCATCGTCGCGGGGCGGCCCGCACGGGCGCCCACCAGCGGCGCAGTGCAAACCACATGAAGACGGACAACGGTGATAGCACCAGCAACGAGTGCGAAAACCCGCGGTGCTTCGTGAAGTTTGCAACGTCGTCGCCGTAGTCGATCAGCACGTCGAGGTCGGGCAGGGTACCGAGCAGCGCCCCGGCCAGCATGGCTTTGCGCCGCTGTTCAGCCGGTGCCAATGCCCCGGCGATGCCAGCGCCAAGGGCCGCCTGGGTCAGGGAGTCCAACGCTGCACTTTATTGTCGGGTTCGGCGTGTCGTATGCATTTACGGGTTCCATCGCAATCGCAGGTGGTATCGCGCTGGTCGAGCCGATGGTCAACACGGTCGTGTTCTTTTTCCACGAACGCGGCTGGCATCGCCTCGCTAACCGCCAGCCGCTAGTCGCAACGCCCTGATATCGCTGAGCGGCGGGGCACCGAACAGGCGGCTGTATTCCCGGCTGAACTGCGACGGGCTTTCGTAACCCACCTTGAAGGATGCGGTTGCGGCATCCAGTTGCTCGAGCAGCATCAATTGCCGCGCCGTGTGCAGCCTGAGCTGCTTCTGGTATTGCAGCGGGCTGAGCGCCGTCATTGCCCTGAAGTGATGGTGAAACGTCGAGGTGCTCATGCCGATTCTGGCAGCGAGCTCTTCGATCCGCAGCTGCTTCGAGAAGTTGTTCCTCAGCCAGTCGATAGCCTGCGACATCTGGTGTGCCTGGCTGCCTGCCGCTGCGATATGGCGAAGATGCGCGCCCTGGTCGCCAACCAGCAGGCGATAGACAATTTCGCGCTGGTAGATCGGCGCAAGAATCGCAATGTCGTCCTCGGTCTCCAGCAGCCGGACCAGCCGGCTGAAGGCATCGACCAGCTCGTCGGTGACCTGGCCGGTCGCGATGCCACGGCTTGCCGGGAGTTTGCGGACCGTCGGCAGGCTGGTATCCAGCATCAACTGCGAGAGTTCCTTGAGGTCAAAAGTCAGTCTCAAACCCAGGTAGGGTTGTTCCTCGCTCGCCTCCGTGATTCTTACCGTGGTCGGGAGATAGAGCGAGGTGATCAGGTAGTTGCGACTGTCGTAGAAAATCTCCTCGTCGCCCAGGCGGATGTGCTTGGCGCCGTGAGCAATCAGGCAGACACTCGGCTCG
>JAUIKX010000126.1 GCA_030430515.1 Gammaproteobacteria bacterium
GGGCTCATCGGCATCCATGATCTCAGCTTCGGCTCCGATCATGAACTGCTCGCCGATCAGAAAGGCCGCATCTGGTTCTCCGACATCGTCAACAACGCCGTGGGTTGGTTTGACCCCGATAGCGGCGAAGCGAAGATCTTCGACGCCCCTGAAGTGGCTGGGCGGCCATCCGCCGGCGCCCAGCTTTACGGGCTCGCCATGACGGACGATCAGAAGTACATCTGGTACAGCCAGCTGGGCATCGGCGCCATCGGTTGCTTCAACGTCGAAACCGAAGAGTATGAAACGCTGGAAGTGCTGGAGCACGCCAGCGCCGGCCCACGCCGCATCACCATGGGTGACGACGGCATTCTCTACGTGCCGTTGTACGGTGCAGGACAGCTCCTGATGTACGACACCATCAAACGCGAGCAGATCGGTATCTACGATCTGCCGCATCGCGGCAGCGCGCCGTATGCCGTCACCTGGGACCCGGTGCGCAAGGTGGTCTGGATACCCACATCAAATGCCGACGCGATCTACCGTTTCGATCCGGCGACGAAGGACTTCAGCATCATTCCGCTGCCACGTCAGCGCGCGTTTCTGCGCATGATCGACATCGACCCGGAGACCGGCGTCCTCGTAAGTTCCTATGCGAACATCATCGAACACGTGCAGGGGCCGCGCATGGCGCTCATCGTTGACCCGGGTGACGGTGCCTACAAAACGAAGGAGGTCGCAGCGCGATGAAGATCATGATCAGATGTGTTGCTGCCGCGACCATACTGCTGACATCAACCGTGTCCTCTCAGGAAGTACCCGAACTGCTTCAGCAGGCCCGTTGCTACGCCTGCCACGCCATGGACGCCACCCTCATCGGCCCGCCCTACCGCGCCATTGCCGCGCTGCATAATCGACGGGCTGACGTCATGGTGGAAGTGCTGGCGCAGAAGATCGTCAATGGCGGCGGCGGCAACTGGGGCGTCGTGCCCATGGTGCCGAACGATCACGTCAGCATCGAGGAAGCCCGGGAGATGGCCCGCTGGATACTCAGCATTGACGGCAAGGGAGACTGAGATGACCTGGGACGAAGAAGCCGATGTGGTGGTGCTCGGCAGCGGCGGCGCCGCGCTGACCGCCGCCATCGCCGCACACGACTTCGGTGCTCGTGAAGTCTTGATACTGGAAAAGTCGAACATGATCGGCGGCACCACCGCCATGTCCGGCGGCATGTTATGGATACCGATCAATCAGCACCAGGCAGAGGCGGGCCACAAAGACTCCTGGGACGATGTGGTGACCTATCTGGATTCCCTCGCGCCGGGAGAACTGGACCCGGTGACCCTGGAAGGCTTTCTCGTCGGCGGCAAGGAGATGGTCAGACATCTCGCCGAACACACACCGGTACGCCTGCGTACGTTCGATGGTTTTCCCGACTACCATCCCGACGCACCGGGCGGCCGTGCGGAAGGTGGGCGGTCTCTGGACAACGATCCGTTTCCGTTCGTCGAGCTCGGCAACTGGGCTAGTCGAGTCGTGCCGCCCAAGTCAGGCGCGCCGCGCCTCACCAGCCTGTACGAGGACTTCCACACCGGTCCGCTGCCTGAGGACGTTCTGGAAGAACGCCGACGGACCGACACGCGCGGCAGCGGCCAGGCTCTGGTCGGTGCACTGCTGCGCGCGGTGCTCGACCGAGAGATCGCTTTTCGCTTCGAACACCGGGCGCTTAAGCTTCACAAGGAAGACAATCGGATCACCGGCGTCGCAGCTGAAACCCCGGGCGGCACAAAAAACGTTCTCGCACGAAAGGGCGTCATCCTTGCTACAGGCGGTTTCGAGTGGAACAAAGAGCTCGTTCAGACCTTTCTCCGCGGCCCGATGACCGGCCCGGCAACCGTGCCCGAAAGTGAGGGAGACGGCCTGCTGATGGCCATCGAAGCGGGCGCCAAGCTCGGCAATATGTCCAACACGTTCTGGATGCCCACCGCCCTGGAATGGCAGCAGCAGCATCGCAACGCGAAGCCCAACTACCTGCTGTGTCTTTCCGAACGCACCCTGCCCGGGTCGATTCTGGTCAATCGTTCCGGCGCCCGGTTTACCAACGAGGCCGCCAGCTACAACGCTTTGGGTCTGGCGCTGCACGCCTTCGATGCCAACAGTTTCGACCACCCGAATCTGCCGTTCTATCTGATCTTCGACCATCGCTTCCGCAGCCGCTACCCGGCATTCGGGCACACGCCGGAGCAACCGCTCTCCGACATGTTTGCAGCGGCCGACACGCTGCCGGAACTGGCGGAGAAACTCGGCATCGACAGCGATGGCCTGGTGGGCACCGTCGAGCGTTTCAACGGCTTCGTGGATGAGGGTCGGGATGATGATTTTCAGCGTGGCGCCAATACTTACGACAACTTCTGGGGTGACCGAAACTTCGATGCGCCGTACCGCACCCTCGGCAAACTGGACCAGCCGCCCTATTACGCGGTAAAACTCGAGGCAGGCACGCTCGGCACCAATGGCGGCGCAAAAACCAACGCCGACGGTCAGGTGGTGAACTGGCAGGGCAACCCGATCCCTGGGCTCTACGCGGCCGGCAATGTCATGGCCGCGCCTCTAACGAAGATCTACGGCGGCGCTGGCGGCACGCTGGGCCCGGCACTGACCTTCGGTTACCTGGCCGGCAAACACGCAGCGAAGAGTTGACCTCATCCCGCGAGTTCGAGCGTCATCTGTATGTTGCACCGATCATAGTGTGATGAGCGCTTCGCCACCGGTGTGAAGCCAAGCTTCCGGTACAGGTTGATCGCCGGCTCGAGCACTGTGTTGCTCTCGAGGCACAACCGCTCAGCGCCCCGAATCCGGGCCTGCTCGATGATACGCTGGCCGAGCCGTTCACCAATGCCTCGTCCCCTGGCCGTTTCCGCAACAGCCATCTTCGCGAGCTCAAACGTCGTGTTGTCGATCTTCACCAGAGCGCAGGTGCCAACGACCTGACCATTGTGCGTGGCGATAGCGATGTCGCCGCCTTTGTCGATGATTTCGACCTGAGGGTTGTCGAGCACCCGGAAATCCATCGGCTCCGGCTCCCAGTGCAAACGGATCCAGGCCAGGTTCAATGCTCTGAACGCCGGCCCGTGAGCTTCGTCGAACGACACAATCTCCAGCTCGTCTGCCATGCAGATCTCCCCTCCCCTCAACACGCTCAATACGCGCACCTTTCCTTATACTACGCGTTTACTAATGGGGGCAGCATGCAGCAGACAATCACCGTACCCGCGCGTTTTCGAGGGCCGCCGCAGTCGGCTAATGGCGGTTACATCGCCGGGATCATCGCCGAGCAATTTGCCGCGACCGAAGATGACGGGGCCGCTACCGCAATCGAAGTCACGCTGCGTGCGCCCATTCCACTCGATCAACCCATGACGCTGAGCAAGCTCGAAGGCGAGCATATGGCCCTGTCTCAGGGCGAGACGCTCATCGCCGAGGCTGCTCGGACGAGTTTGAAGCCGGTCGTTCCTGAACCACCGGGTTTTCAAGCTGCCCTGGAATGCGCCTCTCAGTCGCCCTCTTTCGCCAAGGGCGTCAATCCGTTTATACCTGACGGCACCGGCTTTCACCCGGTGTGTTTCTGCTGCGGGGCAGATGTCGCTCCCGACCAGGGGTTGCACGTCTATGCAGCACCCGTCGATGGTTTCGATGGCGTTGCAGCAGCCTGGCGACCGCATGAGCGCTTTGCCGATGCAGACGGCAACCTGCCGCAGCACGTTTTGTGGGCTGCAATGGACTGCCCCGGACAATTTGCCTACTACGCCGCCGGTATCCGCACCGGCCTTCTCGGGCGCATGACGGCCAGCGTTCTGAAACCGGTCGCTGCAGATCAGGATCTTCGCGTCATCGGCTGGCGTGAGGAGGTAGAACGTCGCAAACACTTCGCCGGCACGGCGCTGTTCGACGAATCAGGTGATCTCTGTGGCTATTCCCGTCAGGTCTGGATCGGGCGGATGGACTGACCGTCCTCAGTTCAACGTACCAAGCTCGACAACTGAGTTGCTGAGCTTGCGCACAGAACGGGCAAGATCACGAGCCAGGTTGAGCAGGAGAATGCCGAACTCCGCAGGGTAGTATTCGTGCAAACTGGCAAAGAGCTCGGTCGATATCTCGAGCACGACCGCGGCCTCGCCTGCGACGGCATCGCCAGTGCGTTCATGCAGCGCGATCATGGATACGAAGCCCACTTCCTCGCCGAAACCGACCTGCCGGGTGAGAGAGATCTGCCCGTCATGTTTCTTGTAGAAGTCGATGTGTCCTTCGCAGACTACCGAAAACTTCTCGCCGCTTTCGCCGTACCGGTAGAGCGTGTCGCCCGCATCCAGCGCAATCAGACGCCCGTTCTTCAGGAGAAATTCAGTGACCTCGGCCGGAATCGCTCCGAATATGGAACCGCTGCATAGCGACTCCGGGTCGATCCGACCGGCAAAGGCTTCGTAGCTGAGTGTCTGCAATCGACGCTCCGATCTGTACGAATCGTCTTCTAATTATGGTCCAACATGACGGAAACGACGACCTCAATCACACAGAATCGCTGTCAGACGGCCGTGTGCTAAATTGGCAGCCTTTCAAACGGAGAAGAGGGACAACCATGATCGATTTCGAACTGCCGGAAGACGCCCGGGCCGTCAGAAACAAAGTACGCAAATTCGTGCGTGAGGAGTGCCACCCTGCTGAAGAAGTCTGCAACGCCGACAATTTCGAAGAGGTGCTGGCCGGGCTTCGTCAGAAAGCCCGCTCTCAGGGTCTATGGTGCCCGTTCGTACCGGTGGAGCACGGCGGCATGGGCCTTGGCCCGCTGGCAAATGCGCTCGTGCAGATGGAGCTCGGCGAAAGTTTCCTCGGCGCGCTGTCTCTGAATACCCAGGGCCCGGACGATGCCACCATGCTCACGCTTCTGGAGCACGGCACGGACGACCAGCGGGAACGCTACCTGATACCGCTGCTGAATGGCGAGAAGCGCATCTGCTACTCCATGACGGAGAAAGCCGCCGGCGCAGATGCCACCGGCATGCAGACCACCGCCGTGCTCGAAGGAGACGACTGGGTGCTCAACGGCGAAAAATGGTTCAGCTCCTCAGCTGATGTTGCGGACATTGCCGTCGTCATGGCCAAAACAGACCCGGACGCGCCAAGGCACGAGCAGTACAGCACGTTCATCGTTGAGCTGCCGAACCCCGGATATCAGATCGTTCGCAATATCGAGACCATGCAGCCGCATACAGAGCTCGGCCTGAAGATGGGTGCCAGCCATTCGGAGGTAAAAATCGACAACCTGCGTGTGCCGAGAGACGCCATCCTCGGCGGCCGCGGGCAGGGCTTCAACATGGGTCAGCATCGGCTGGCATACGGTCGCCTGCGTCACGGAATGCACAACGTTGCCATGGCACAGCGGGCGCTGGACCTGGCCGCCGAACACGTCACCAAACGGGAAACTTTCGGCAAGCGCCTGGCTGACCGACAGGGCGTGCGTTGGATGATGGCGGACTGCGCAGCGGAGATCTACAAAGCGCGCCTGATGCTGCTGCACATCGCCTACAAAGCTGAAAAAGGCATGGATCTACGGCAGGAAAACGGCATTGCAAAGGTATTCCTCGCCAACATGGTGCATCAGGTCGTCGACACCGCGCTGCAGCTGCACGGCGCATTGGGCTACAGCCACGACACGCCGCTCGCCCGCTGGTACACCGGTATCCGCTCGCAGCGGCTCGTTGACGGACCTGACGAAGTGCATCGCTGGCGCACCGGTGCAAATGTCATCAAAGCCTTCGAGAAGCACGGCACCACCGCGTCAGCCTGCGGCGGCGAGCTCTTCGAGTAGCGCTGATGGCCGAGCAAGGGAAACAGGGCGGCGTTCAGCTTGCTGGCCGACGCCCGGCCTCTGCAGTGTTCCATGAAATACTGGCCAACACGGTAGCGGCTTTCCCGGACGCTCTGGGCGGTGTCGATATTCCTGATACCGCCAAAGCCTTTCGCAAAGGGTACGCGCAGTTTCTACCGCAACTGGAGGCAGCCCGCCTTCGCAGCGCGGATCGGCTGGAAATCGCCCGACACATGGTGGCAGCCATGCGCGATGCGATCGTACTCGAAGACGCTGAAGGTCAAACCCTCCGCGAAGCGCTACGCGAACCGGCCGAGGTGCTACCGCTGAAAGCCAGGCGTTTTTCAGGCCCTGCAGGCTGGCAACCGAGCCTGATCTACCAGGGACGGCGCTGGCCGCCGGAAGCGCTGGGAGAACTTGGCAGGGATATGTATGAGCGCGGACTGATCACCGGCACAGCAGCGGAGGCGTTCAGATGGGCTGGATCGACCCATGCGCTGGATCTGACCGGCAGGAAGGTCGCGGTGCTCGGCGCCGGCGCCGAAATGGCACCAACCCGCTTCTGGCTGGAGGCGGGTGCAGACGTTCTTTGGCTGGATACCGCAGCCCCGCCAGATGACTGGCTCGATTCCGACCAGCTTGCCGGCCATCTGTACTGGCCAAGGAACAATGTGGACCTTCTCGAGCAGCCCAAAGAGATACTGGCGACGCTTCTGGTATTCGCCGACGGCAAGCCGATGGATCTGGGCCTGTACGCCTACGCGCCCGGCCAAGCCCGGGAGTTGCGGCTCACCGGCGCGATGAATGCGCTGGTTGAGGCTCTGCCTCCGGAACTCGTATCCAGCGTGACCATGCTTGTCTCGCCGACCACGCCCACGGTTTTGGCTACCGACGATATCGAGTGCAGAACACGCCGCCTCACCAACCGCCCGAAGTGGGAATCACGGCTCGCGCGCATGGGCGCATTGAAGCCGTGCGACCCTGAATCCGCCGTCAGCCCAACGGTTGTGACCATACAAGGTGCGAGCTACCAGGCGGCGCAGTACCTGGCTAAGGTGCTCACAGCTGAATGCTGGTTCGCAGACGCCGACTTCAGCGCACGCATATCAGCCAACACCGCCGCCATCACACGTACTCGAAGCCTGGACCATCCGGTATTCGCAGCCGCATTTGGCGGCGCTGCCGCGTTTGGCGTTGAAACGTTTCCTCCCAGGCTGTCACGCCAGGTCAACGGCTTGCTGGCCGTGCATGACTGGCTGTGCCCAGAACCGCCGGTTCCCGGCGAAATCAGGGTTCACGGCGGCATCCACACCCTGCCTTACCCACTGGAGTCCGCTCTGCAGGTCGCAGCGGCGATCGGGTTTGCAAAATCACCCAGGCTTCTTAAAGGTTTGTTCAGGGCGCGCTAACACGAAACCTCGCCGGATAACGCTTGTTTTCACCGGAACGGCTGTGCATCGTTGCGCTTTACCCATAGGGCAGCGCAATGGACGACGGCAACCTGGCTCTTTTCTGCGACTTCGAGAACGTCGCGCTCGGCGTTGAGGAGATCGGCTCCGGAAAATTCGACATCGGCATCGTTCTCGAGCGCCTGCTGCTGAAAGGCAGCATCGTCGTGAAGAAGGCGTACTGCGATTGGAGCCGCTACGACAAATTCAGACCGGCCATGCATGAAGCCGCCTTCGAGCTCATCGAAATTCCCCACGTGCGTCAGAGCGGCAAAAACTCGGCGGATATCCGAATGGTGGTCGACGCTCTGGACCTCTGCTACACCAAAGAGCACATCGATACATTCGTCATCATCAGCGGCGACTCCGACTTTTCTCCGCTGGTGAGCAAACTCCGGGAGAACGCCAAAACCGTGATCGGCGTGGGCGTGAAAAACTCCACCTCCGACCTTCTGGCTAAAAGCTGCGATGAGTTCATCTTCTACGATGACCTGATTGCCAGCACGAGAAAGCGCAAGCGTGCCAGCCCCAAACGCAAAACCAGCAAAGCCAAGTCGGCTCCAAAACAGTCCCAGTCCAAAGGCACGGCCGAATCAGACGCAGCGAACGAAGGGATCGAGCTGGTGCTGGCTACCGCGGAGGATCTCCTTTCCGAGCGAGGCGGTCGCGGAGTGCTCTGGGGATCGATGGTCAAACAGACCCTCAAACGACGGGAACCCGGCTTCAGCGAAAGCCGCTACGGCTTCAGCTCATTCAGCGACCTGCTCGAGCAGGCTCAGGAGCAGGGTTTGATCGACATCGAGCTCGACGAAAAAGCCGGCGGCTACATCATTCGTACGATTCACTAAAGCCTGCGAGCGGCTCCCAAAGGCCGCTCGCCGATCATCTTCGGAGGAGGCTAACGCCCTCTGCGGCTACCACCGCGCATGGATCTCTGCGAGCGGTCCATAGTGGAGCGACTCATGGCCGAGCTCTGACGATCAGACCGAACCGTTCGATTCCTTGCGCCGCTGACATTCGGCTCAAAGCGATTTTCGCTCTCAGCGCCGTTGCCATACCGAACGAAGTCACGAAAGACATCGTTATCATCCCGCGTATCGATCCTCGTGTTGTGAATGTCGTTGGGCATATTGGCCCAGCCTGCCCCCCACTTACTGTTGTGGTCAGCCAGAGCTGCCGAACTCAGCGCCATCGTGAGCAGGGTGGTTGCAGGTAGTTTCCATCTCATTACGTGTATCCTTTTGTTGACGGGCAGCTCCCGGCTCCTCCCGTTTCAATCTATATACGGACGGACAGCGAAATTCCGTCTAGGGGGTTACACGTACATCGGATACCTGCGGCGTCATTCCTCCGGCAGATGGGTCTTAATGCCGTTGTCTGCGAGCACCGCAACGACTTTCTCGACTTCGGGCGGGCCGGGCGGAATCTCGCGATCAAGTGCGGAAAATGCCTCTACTGCCCGACTCCTACCCGCCGTCACCTCAAGCATCTCACCGCCGCCAGGACCGTAGCGAAAGGCGTGGACCGTCCCTCCCGGAACATGCACCAGAGTTCCCGCGCCGCACGTCAGGGTCTCGCCGGCGCACTCGAACACCACCTGTCCCCGGGTGATGTAGAAGGACTCATCCCAATCATGGCTGTGTGGGGGCGGACCGGAACCTTCGTCGCCGGACTGCAGCGTGAACTGCCGCCCGCCGGTTTGCTGCGCTGAAGCCAGTACACAGATTTTCGTACCGATAACATTCAGCGGCACGGCACGATCTGCCGGTGTGGATACATATGGGTTTGCAGTCATTTTGCTCTCCACCGTTCAACAATTTTCTGCATCGAGTCGATGTATCGTCAGCATGACACTTCGGCCCCCCGCTCGATAGCCTACCACTGCTGTTCAACAGCAACGTGAAAATGAGCTACCAGGAGAAAGAGCATGAATCATTTGAAAGCAATTAGCATGGCCGTAAGCCTTCTGCTGTGCAGTGTCGTATGGGCCAGGGGAAACGTCGGAACACCCAACGGCCAGCCGTTCACCCATCTGCAGGAGCAGATCGACCAGATCAATCAGGAGCTGGACGATCTGGCCGAGAGTGTTGGCGTAACCCTATCGCAACTGCAGGCAGACGTATCGGGCCTGCAGAGCCAGATCGATGATCTGAACTCGGAGCTG